>CALFYR010000185.1 GCA_937954195.1 uncultured Dehalococcoidia bacterium | reverse complement strand
CGCCACTGGAAGCTTACACCAACTGGCTAGCGGGCCAGCCAGAGATCACGCGTGAGTTGGACCTGGCCCACATGCTCCGCGAGATGCGATGTCGCGTGCATCAAGCCAGAGATCGCGCCTCGGCCAGCGGCGGGGTCCTCATCCGGCCACGAAACCACTGTATCGAGGCACTCTTCCGTACCCCTCGAAAGAATTGACTCGAACTCCGCGGTAGCCGCATCAATGGCGGATTCCAGGCTCGCAACCGTTGCCCCCGCGGTTTCGAACGCGGGTCCTCGGTCTTCGGCACGGTACCGGCTGATCGAGTCGACCTGTCCCGACCCATTCCTCAGCCAGAACCGGGTGGCGGCGATCGAATGATGCACGAGGACGGCGATGGAGTTCGCGGTGGCAGCGGGCTTCCAGTTCACAGCGTCATCGGGCAGCCCGCCGAGAGCGTCCTTAAGCAAGCTGAGGTATTCGAACGTTTCTTGAAGTGCGGCAGAGTGAGTTGGCGTCATGACTGAAATGGTAGCGTTCGCTGGCGCGTTTCACCTACGGCGAGACGAACGTGTGGTGTATCGTGCGAATGAAGTTCGAGTAACGCGCCCAGGGAGCCACCACCAATGCCCATCCGCATCCTGATAGCCGACGACCATGCTGTCGTTCGCCAGGGCCTGCGCATGTTCCTCACGCTGGATGAGGACTTCGAAATCATCGGTGAAGCGACGAATGGAGCCGAGGCCGTCACCCTCGCGCGGGAACTCCAGCCCGATGTCGTACTGATGGACCTCCTGATGCCTGTCAAGGACGGCATCACCGCCATTGGGGACATTCGCAAGGAAATGCCCGACGTAGAGGTCATCGCACTCACGAGCGTGCTCGAAGACGCATCGGTCGTCGGCGCGATTAAGGCCGGCGCAATTGGCTACCTGCTGAAGGACACCCAGTCGGACGAGTTGCGCCGGGCGATCAAGGCGGCGGCCGAAGGGCAGGTCCAACTCTCTCCCCAGGCTGCGGCCCGCCTCATGCGCGAAGTCCGCACGCCCGAAAGCCCCGAAACCTTGACTGATCGCGAGACGGAAGTCCTGAGACTTCTCGCCGGCGGCTACGCCAACAAGGAGATTGCGCGCGAACTGGTCATTGGCGAAAAGACCGTGAAGACACACGTCTCGAACATCCTCGCGAAGCTCGGAGTCCAATCCCGGACGCAGGCAGCGCTCTACGCGGTCCGAATCGGGCTCGTGCCCGCCCCACCCGAAGGAACCTGAGATGGTTGCCGATCCCGAAGCCACGGGCCCGGCATTGCTCCAGCAGATGTTCGACGCGATGCCGGTCGGAGTCGCGTTATTTGACCGCGAACTCCGTCTGCAGCAGTGGAACGACGCGTTCTACCACTTCCTGGCGGACCATGAGCCATCGCTCGCCGGGGCGCTGCGCGAAGGCGCGCCACTGAAGGACGTTTCCCCATTCCGGCTCGACGCGGCGCAGGCGTTGTTCGAACGCGCGCTCGCGGGGGAGCGCGTCGGTCGCGACGCGGTCGCGCACGTTGGACCAAACGGGACCACCTACTGGGACATTCAGTTGAGCCCGCTCATCGAAAACGGCGAAGTGATCGGAGTCATCGATACGACCACCGAAGCCACCGCCCGTGTTGCCGCGATCGAGGTCCTCCGTCAACGCGAGGATCAGTTCAAAAAGGTCTTCGAGGAGATCAGCGACGGCATCATCCTCAATGACTTCGAGTCGGGCGTGGTCGCTGAAGCCAACCCGGCCGTTTGCCGCATGCACGGGTACACGCGCGACGAGTTCATCGGGATCGATCCGTTCAAGTTCATCCATCCCGACTATTGGGAGGCACTGGGTCACTATCAGGAGGCAATCCGCGAGGGCCGCGATTATTACATTCGCGCCAAGGACGTCCGGAAAGATGGTTCGATCTTTGATGTCGAGGTCATGGGCACCGGGTTCGAGCTGGAGGGCCGGAAGTATCTCCTCGCCGTCGTTCGAGACATCAGTGAGCAGGTCGCTCTTGAACGAGAACGCGACCAGGCGCAAGCAATCCTCGAACAGCGGGTGGAAGAACGTACACGCGAGATCGCGTCGCTCCTCGACGTGTCTCGCGCGCTCTTGTCCACCCTGGACCTGGAGCAGGTATTCCAGCGCCTGCTCGAACAGATCGAGGTGGTGATCCCATACGGCGGCTGCTCCATCAGCATCCTCCGCGATCAGCGCATCGAGATGGTCGCGACACGCAATGTCATCGAACCGGACATCTCCAAAACCGCGGTCGGTCTCGACTTCCGCGTCGACGACGTTCCGCACCTTTGGGGCGCCATGCTTGCCCATCGCCCGCTGCTCATAGACGACGTGTACTCCGACCTGCCGGAAGCCCGCGACTACCGCGCGGCGGTGGGCTCGCACCTCTTCGCGACCTTCCGGACTGTGAGGAGTTGGCTCGCGGTCCCATTGGTCCACCAGGGGCAGGTGCTCGGCATCCTGAGCATGTCGGACAACATTCCGGGAGCGTTCACACCAAGCCAGGCGCGGCTCGCGTGGGCGTTCGCGAACCAGGCCGCCGTTGCCGTAGCAAACGCCCGGCTCTATGGGGAGGTGGAGCGGCGCGCCCGTGAAATGGGGGGCCTCGCGAGCATCGCGTCGGCGCTCTCCCTGGACCAGCCCGCACAGGACACGCTCGACATGCTCGCCGACCGCGTGAAAACCGCGTCAACCGCCGTGGCAAGTTCGATCACCCTGTTTGACCCGGACGGTGAATATATCGCCTGCGGCGTCTCGAACCTCCCGGACGGGTACGTCGAATCGATGGTCGGGGCGTGGAAGGAAGGCGCGCCCTCTATTACCGCAATCGCGTTCCAATCTGGGCAACGCCGCGTCCTGCGAAACTCGCGGACGAGAACACTCGCCGATCCGCGCTACGAGCCCGTCCACCGGTTCCTGCGCGAGGCGCCCTGGGAAACCGCCGTCATCACGCCGATGGTTTCGCGCGGACGACCGCAGGGCACGCTGGACACCTATTACGTGCCCGGTCGCGAGCCCGACGAAGATGAGCTACAGCTGTTGAGCGCGATCGCCAACCAGGTGGCCGTTGCCGTCGAGAACGCCCGTCTCTTCCAGGCTTCGCAGCAGCGCGTGCGAGAGATGGACGCGCTCTACCGCGCGGACGAGCGGCTGCATCACTCGCTCGTTCTCGAGGAAGTCCTCCAGGCGCTGACCGATTCCGCCCTGGATGTCCTGGGCGCCGATAGCAGCGCGGTCATGGTGTTCGACGATGCACCGCCGCACCTCCTTCGTCTCCACACGGCGTCCGGGTTGTCGGCGGCCCAGTTCGAGCACCTGAGCCACACACTGCTGGACCTTGAAACGGAAGGCATCCGCGCGCTCGACGAACCGCGTGTCGTGCCAGATACGAGCACCGACGCGGCAGTGATCATGAAGGAGATCATCAAGGCCATCGATGTTGCCTCGGTGATCGACGTCCCGATCACCATCGCTGGCAAGCGGTTCGGGCTGTTCAGCATGGGATGGCGCGCTTCGCACAGCATCAGCACCGAGGATATTCGGGTGGCGACCGCCCTTGCCCAGCGCGCGGCTGTCGCTATCGAAAACGCGCGGCTGTTTGAACGGGCGTCCCTTGCCGCGTCGTTGGAAGAACGCCAGCGCCTCGCGCGCGAACTCCACGATTCCGTCTCCCAGGCGCTCTATGGCATCTCACTCGGAACCCGCACGGCGCGGACGCTCCTGGAACGCGACCCGAAGCGCGCCTCGGAGCCCCTGGAGTATGTCTCAAGCCTGGCAGAGGCAGGCCTGGCCGAGTTGCGGGCGCTCATTTTCGAGCTCCGCCCGGAATCGCTCCAAATGGAAGGCCTCGTTGCCGCCTTTGAGAAGCAGTTCGCCTCGCTCCGCGCCCGTCACAACCTGGAGGTCACGGCTGAGATTGCCGATGAACCCGACCTTCGGTTGGACCTCAAGGAGGCCCTCTACCGGATCGGCCAGGAGGCGATGCACAACACCGTCAAACACGCGCGGGCCACGCACGTTTGGGTCACCCTGTCTTCCGATTCCGAACACTGGACGCTCACCATCCACGACAACGGGATTGGATTCGATCCCTCCGGCGACTTCCCGGGCCACCTCGGACTCCGGTCCATGGCCGAACGCGCGAATCGCGTGGGCGGCCACTTCGAAATCACGAGTTCGCCCAATGCCGGCACCACCGTCTCGATCTCGGTCCCGGCGGTCCCTGGCCACCTCCCCGGCGGCCTTACCGAGGAAGCCTAAAGCCGGCGCTCTCCGAAACGGTTCCAGTTCGTGACTTGTTCGACCGGCCGTCGCGGCGCGATACCGAACTTTCCCGCGGGCCGGCCCATTGGGACGAGCGCGATGATTTCGTAGCGCTCAGGGATCTCCAAGAGGTCCCGCACTTCCTGCTGCCGGATCCGGTACACCGTGGTCAGCGTGGTACCGATGCCCAGGCTACGCGCCGCCAGCATGAAGTTCTGAACGGCAGGGTACGCCGAGGCATACGGCGTGCCGATGTCCATTGGCCCCTCCGCGTCGTGGACCGTCATGTCAATGTTCGGCATGAGGAAAGCGACGAGGCCCGGAGCTTCGCCGATGTGGTCGGCCAGGTACCGGGAAGCGTCGAGCATCTTCTGCTGGCTGGCGGCCGCCTTTTCACTGCGTGCGACTGGCCGGTTGCCGGCCATCGCTGTCTCGTAGCGCGTGTAGGCTGCGGCGTAGATCTCACCGATGGCACGCTTCTTCCCCTGATCCGTTATGACAACAAATTGCCACGGCTGGATATTGCCTCCACTTGGCGCCTGCTGGGCCGCGCGCAGGCACGTCAGGATCTCCTCCTCCGTAACGGGCTCGTCGGTAAATCGCCGGATCGCACGGGTGGTCATGATGCCTTCAAGGAGTTCCATTTCGCCGCCTTACAGCATTGATGTGTCAGTGGGTACATCGAGGAGCACTCGGCCAACGACCTCAAGGGTCGGCTGGCCAACCATCACGTGCTGCGTGAGGGTGTGGATGTCGCGGAAGTGCCGTTGCAGCCGTGACTCTTCGTAAATTGCTGTCCCACCACCGAGGTTGTAGCAGATATCGACGGCCTTCGCGCAAGAAAGCGCGGTGTTGGTTGCGGCCAGGCGAAGCATCGCTCGGTCCCGAAGCGTCATCTTGGTCCCTCCGGCGACGGATTCCCATGTACCGCGAACCGTGTCGAGCAACAGATGGCGGGCCGAAAGCCGCATGGCTTCGGCCTCGGCGATGCCGGATTGGGCCGAACCTCGTTCGGCGAGCGGCCGACGGCTCCCGGTGGGTGTTTTACCCTTCGCCAGCGCGACCAGTTCATCGATCGCGTCCCGCGCGATTCCCAGCGCCACGCCCGCGATGCCCAGGGCCAGCAGTCCGTACACCGGGAACCGGTACAGCGGTCCCTTGGCCCAAACGGTGCCACCACCGATGGGAGCTGTCCGATGTTCGGGCACGAAGACATCGACCACCTCGTAGTCGTGACTTCCGGTCCCGCGCAGCCCCGAAACGTGCCACGTGTCGTGGGTGGTTATGTCGGATGCGGGGAAGAAGAACAACCGCATGTGCGGTGCGCCGTTCTCAAGCGTTTCGGGCCCGTCCGGGCCGTGCACAAAGGAGCCGCCGAGCATCCACTGGCAATGTTGCGACCCGCTGCCATACGACCAGCGCGCGCTCACCCGGTACCCACCATCGGTTCGAACGGCCTTCCCTCGGGGCATCAGCATGCCACCGGTGACCACCTTCGGGTCGGCGTAGATCTCCCGGGCGCCTTCGACGGGGAGTTGTGCCGCGGTCACACCCGTCGTGGCCGCGATCATCAGGCACCAACCGGCGGCTGCGTCGCCGGACGCGACCGCTTCGATGCATTCGACCATGGTCGCGACGTCGACCTCGAGTCCGCCAAGGTCGGCCGGGACGAGCATCCGCATCAGTCCGGCGTCAACCAATTCCGTGAGCACGGGTCCGGCCAGCCGCCGGCCACGCTCGGTTTCTTCCGCGAAGCGCCGCGCAGTCTCCGCTATGTCATGTGCCGCCCGGACCTGGCTACGAACTTCCCGTTCCAATCCGGCGCCTCCAAACCTCAGGCTGCGTTACTTCCTCCGAAGGGCCAGAAGCGCCGCTTTTTCGCCGGCTGCTCCTTGTTTTCGGGCCCGTCAAATCCTCTGCCGCAACTCTGGCAGTAGGCGTACACGTTCAAGTTCTGGCGTCCGCACCATGGGCACTCTCGCATTGCTCCCCTCCTTCTCCGCTATCGAAACTTTCGCGCGGCCGCGATAGGCCACGTGTCAATGATCTCATCTCCGCGACGCACGTAGTAGACATCGTGCAGGTTGAGCGTGGTATCTCCGTGGCTCGGGATAACCTCGATGTGATCACCTGGCTTCAAGTTCGCGATTCCTTCGCCGGTAAGCGTCGAATGCTCCTCGCTCAAACGCGCCACTTTCACCGTGCCGTCCACGCTCATTGGCGGACCAAACTCGTTCGTCAGCGACTTCGCGCCACAGTCACCGACGGCGTACCGCTCCTTGACAGAGATGACGGTTGTGAGGAGCGTCAACGCCTGCTGGAAGGTGTTCGGGATGAACTCCTCGTTATGGCTGTCGTGGAAGACGTAGGTACCGGCCTGGAGTTCGGTGACGCCCGCGGTTCGCGCAGCAATCGGTACGCTCGCTGTTCCGCTCGTGGAGACAATTGCCGGGGCGAGTCCCGCCTCGGCAAGCGCCTCTACGTGTGCGTTTACGATCGTGAGGGCGTCGTTGATCAGCTTCTCGCGGGCTTCCGGTTCAG
>CALFYR010000184.1 GCA_937954195.1 uncultured Dehalococcoidia bacterium | reverse complement strand
GCGAGTCTAGAACATCTGTGCGAGTGGGGGCAAGGCCCCGGTCTCCACTGCCCCCGCGCAGACACGTCCCGTCACGCCCGTTTCGGCCATTGGTGACGAACATCGCACACATCCCGCAAGACGGTGCGATACGGTCGATCCCACGACGCGGTACACATTAGGAGAGAGCCCCAACCCATGACCATTGCCACCACCTCGCGCCTTGCGCTTCCCTTCGAAGCGCAGGGCTCCGGCCATCCTGTCCTTTTCATTTCCGGCACCGGAGACGACCGCAACGGTTGGGCCATGCAGGTCCCGGCACTTGCGACGAACTTTCGCTGCATCACCTTCGATAACCGGGACGTTGGCGCATCCCCCCGCACCCCGGAGGACTACACCATCGACGACATGGCCCGCGATGCCCTTACCGTCCTGGACCGCACTGGCGTAGAACGCGCCCACGTCGTGGGCCACTCCATGGGTGGGCTCATCTCGCTGGCAGTGGCGAAGCTTGCGCCTGAGCGCGTGACCGGGCTGGCCCTGGTCGATACTTTCGCGTACGGCAACGCCTACCTGCGGGCCGTGGGCGAAAGCTGGTTGCTCGCAGCTGAACACCTTTCGAGTGAGCAATTGGTGCGAGTTGCACTGCCCTACTGGGTTGGCGAATCAACCATCGAGGCGGTTGGCTTCGAAAACCTCGTGGCCGAGATCACCCCGGCCATCGCCGCGCAGGGCGCCGACGCCTTCCGCCGCCAGGTAACCGCCACCTTGGGGGCCGACCTCCGGCCGGCGCTCGGCGCTATCACGGCCCCTACGCTCGTCGTGTGGTCTAGCGAGGACACACTGACGCAGGAATCGCTCTCGCGCGAACTCGTATTGAGCATTCCCGGTGCGCGCCTTGTGCGGATCGAAGGCTCCGGCCACTCGCCGACCGTCGAGCAGCCGGATGCGCTAAACGATGCGCTGCGGGAATTCTTCATCTCCATCGCATAGCTCCCTGGCGACCACGTCGCGAGCCGCGCCCCGGAAGGACGCGGCTCGTTTGATGTGCGCGGCGGCGAGGTCAATTGAATGGCGGAAGCTCGACGCCGAACTCGCCCTCATGCCCGCACAACCCTTTGCCACCGACGCCGGCCTGGAACAGGCCGCGACCATCGCTGGTCAGCGAGTGGACGTCGTCAATGGACGAAGGCCACGAGATCGGAACATCGACCTCCAGTTCAGCGAGCACCTTGCCGTCCTCGATGAGTTCGACACCGCCGGTTTCGGTGAACGTCGAGTACCGGCCTGTCAGCTCAAACTCGAAGTCCGGGTCTTCGATGACCGTGCCATCCATCGCGACCAGCGTCCCGGTCCATAGCGCGAGCAGCTCGTCGCCCTGCCATCGAGATCCCAGGCTGGCGCAGATGCCATAGACGCGCAGGATTTCGGTGCCGTCGTTTCGGAACACGCGCAGCGGCCAGGGGCCAACGTCGGCCAGTGGACCCTGGAGCGCGATGAAGTCGCCCGACGGTGACCATCGAGGGTTTGCGCCGTGCCCACTCGTGGTGATCACTTCTCCGTTCCGCAGGTTGTGAAGGACGAGACTGCCTTCCTCCGTCGTCTTCGAAATCGCTAGCCATTCACCGTCGGGGGACCATTCCATCCAAACGCCTTCGCTGCCGCCGGTCGAAATGAAGTACTGCTGACCTTCCCGCCACGCGCGAACACCCAGCGCCGAACGGTCCACGCCAGTCATGTTCACAGCGATCCAACCGTGGTCAGACCACCGCACCCCCACCCCTCCCGTACCCGGCTCAAGTTGGAAGCGCACCACCTCGGAGCCGTCGCTCGTCTCGTAGACGGTTACCGCATCCTCCGTCCACGCCGCAAACTGGGAGTCGTCCGGGCTGAAACCGATGATCGATGGGAACTCGCCGCGCTCTCCGATGACCAGCTCCTCCTCGGTGGCGGAGTGCACGAGGTGCGCCGTCCCGGCGGCATCCTGCCAGAACACGTACATGCCCGAAGGTGACACGCCAGCGCCCTCCCACACCACCCCTCCGCCTGTCGCCGGGTCGAGGAAGAGGATGCCCCGCTCGACGGTGACTGTTTCGCCGCGGTCGTACACGTGCTTTCGGCCCGGGGTGATGACCGGCGTGGGGCGTTGGGTGGGTTCCAACTTCGGGGTCGCGGTGGCCGTTGGCGTGATGGTTGGGGTGTCGGTTGGCGCAGCCGTGGCTGTCGGCGTCACTGGTGCCGGCTCGTCGTCGCTACAGGCGGTGGCCAGAGCAACCATTGCGGCGAGGACCAGGATGCGATACCCCATATGCAGATCAACGTTTGGGCGGCGGTTGAGGTTCCCCTCCTTTACCCTCGCCAATGTTCTAGACTCCCACGCACATGTCCGAATCACAACCACTCGTTATCGAAGAACGGAGGGGCGGCGTGCTTTGCGTCGCCCTCAATCGCCCCGAGCGCCATCACGCGCTCAGCAATGCCCTGAGCGACGAACTTGGCGACGCACTCCTGCGCGCCTCCGAAGACGAATCGATCCTCGCCGTCATCATCACCGGCACCGGCGAGAAGGCTTTCTGCGCCGGCGGCGACATGCTCGAAATGAGCGGCGTCGAAGAAGGCAAGCCCGTGGCGCGCTCACGCGGCGCGGGCGGCCTGTTCGGCGTCATCTCGCGCATGCCCCAGCCCGTCATCGCTGCGGTCAACGGCTATTGCTTCGGCGGCGGCGCGCGGCTCGCGATCGGCTGCGACATCCGCATCGCCTCCACCAACGCCACCTTCCGGCTGCCCGGCTCCGAATACGGC
>CALFYR010000183.1 GCA_937954195.1 uncultured Dehalococcoidia bacterium | reverse complement strand
CTCCACGTCCCGCGCATCGCCTTCCGATCCCCTCAAGCTCGCCAGCATCGTACTCACCGCATCCTTCGTGAGCCCCTCGAGCGGGATCGTGTGTCCCCGGACCAACACCTGCTGAAGGCCGTGCCGTTCACCGACCTCGTTCTGCCGGTATCCCACGATGACGAGTACATTCGTCGATCCAACCCGCCGCGAAATATGGTCGAGCAGCGCGAGGGATGCCGGATCGACCCACTGTGCATCGTCCACCACCACCACCGCCGCGCTGCCTTCCCCCATCGCCCGAATCCGGTTCCAGACCGCCTGGTGCCGCTCGAACACCTCGCGCGCCGCCACCGTGGGAGAGGGATCGAAGCCGTCGGCCGCCTCGGTATCTGCCGCGTTCCATCCTTCTCCCGGCCATGCTTCCAGCCAGGCCGAATAAGGTGGAGCTCCGCTCTCGTTCGTGCACCGGCACCACACCACCGTGGCGCCTTCAGCCCGGGCCAGCGAGGCGAACTCCGAGGCGAGGCGAGTCTTGCCCATCCCGGCCTCACCGGCGATTCCGACAAGGCGCCCCTCACCTCTGCGGGCGTCATCGAGCAGTCGCCTGAGTGCGTCCAGGTCGTGCTCGCGCCCGACAAACGGGGAAACTGTCGTCACGCTCATAGCCAGCGACTATAACGACCTGCCGTCGCGCCCAACCACCCCTCTGTCCGAGGCCGCGCTGCGCCCCGGAATGCAAAACGGCGCCCCAGGGGCGCCGAATCGTAAATCGCAAATCGTGAATCGTGAATGATTTGGTGGTGGAGACGAGGGGACTCGAACCCCTTACCTCAGCGATGCGAACGCTGCGCTCTCCCAGATGAGCTACGTCCCCACAAATCAAACAGGCCGCCTCCATCGTAGGAAGCGGCCCGCCACAGGGTCAACCGGTGCGTTCCCTAGGAACGATGCGAACTTCCCCGGCCGATCCGATAACTCGTCTCGCCAGTGAACTCCCGTTCCTTCCCACACTTCTTGCAACGTCCCGGCGTCAGCTCCCCGCGCGGAGGTTCCAGTACCCAGTGATGTACGCAGTCCGCCACCATCTGGAGCGCCTCAGCCTTGGACATGTGCAACTACCCCCTCGAACTATTTAGTTGTCAGTGATTCGGCCGAGGCTAACTACCCCGCCACCGGCCACGGGCCAGTGTAGTCGCACCTATAGACCGTTTCAATCGCTTATTCCGTTTCGTCCACCATGCCGGGCAAAGGTGTAATAGCTATCAGCCCCGCCGATACATCGATACGGTCTATAACCTCGCCCACCGCCGGGATCAGCACTTCACCCCGCGGACCCACCACCACATACACGTCGTTCCCCCCCGGCTGCAGCACTTCCGTCACCACGCCGAGCTCCTCACCGCCCACCGTCACCACCTTCAACCCCAGCAGTTCGTGTACGAAATACGACTCGTCGTCGTCGCGGAGCACCTCGCTGTCCGCCGCCTCCAATAACTCGCCGCGATACCCCTCCACCGCGTTCCGGTGCGAAAGTCCCGCCAGCTGGATGATCCACTGGTCCCCGTCCTGGCGGGCCCGCTCCACCGTCCGCCGGACGCCATCCAGGAACACCGGCCGCCCGCGCTGAACGTTCCGCGCCGACTGCGAGAAGACCGCAACCCGAACCTCCCCCTTCAGCCCGTGCGGGCGCAACACCCGCGCGACCGCCGTGTATCCGGGCCGTGGCTCCTTCGGCGTGGTGACGGGGTTGGCGGGGCGGGGTGGGCGCGGCGCACGCGGCTGCCGTCCACCCTTCGAGGGCGTCCCGCTCGAACCACCCTGTGCCTTCGAATCTGCTTGTCGCTCGCCCTCGGGGCTCAGTCGCCAATCTCCAGGTTCACGCGAACGTCCTCGCGCACCGCGGCGACTTTCACCAGGGCGCGCATCGAACTCGCGATCCGCCCGCCCTTGCCGATGACCTTGCCCCAGTCCTCTTCGCCCACGTCCAGCCGCACCTGCACGCGGTCGCCGTCACCCGTTTCCGTGATGACCACGTCGTCCGGGTTATCGACCAGGTTCTTCGCAAGGTATTCGATGAGCTCGCCCATCATGCTTTCGGCGGCCATGAACTACTCCTCGGCGGGTGCTTCTTCCTCAGCGGCGGCTTCTTCGGCGGGAGCCTCGGCAGCGGCCTCAGCTTCAGCGGCCGCCTTTGCCTCGGCCTCAGCAGCCTTCGCGGCTTCCGCTTCAG
>CALFYR010000182.1 GCA_937954195.1 uncultured Dehalococcoidia bacterium | reverse complement strand
CGATGGTCGAGTGCCCATCGCGAATCGTGCCATCCACTGGTACCCGCTGGCCCGGCCGGACGACGAACACGTCGCCGACGACGACCTGTTCGACAGGTACTTCCACCTCGGCACCGTCGCGAACAACAGTGGCCGATGGAGCACTCATCCCGAGTAGCGCCCGGATGGCGCTCGATGCCGCGCCCTTCGATGTCTCTTCGAAGTACTTGCCCATGGTGATGAACACCAGCACGGCGGCGCTCACATCGAAGAACATGTGCTCGTGCCGGTTCCAGATCACGACCCAGGCGCTGTACGCGAAGGCGACGGTCGTGCCAAGCGCAACCAGCACGTCCATGTTCGGATTGAGGTGGCGGAGGCTCGTGTACGAGCCCTTGTAGAACCGCCAGCCAAGCCCAATCTGAACGGGAGTGGCCAGCAGCATCACGATCCAGCCGTGAAGCTGGGGATCGTCGTTGATGTGCATCCCGGCGATATCCATCGCCATCGCCAGCACAATCGTCGGGATCGCGAGTGCTGCTCCGGCAACCAGCTGCCAAAAGGTACGGCGTGCGTGGTCGGCCTTCTCCGCGCTCCGGTCTTCTGCCGGGTTGGACGGCCGGGCCGCGTAGCCGGCTTTTTCGACCGCTGCGACGAGTGTTTCAAGCTCGACCGGCCCGCCAAGCGTGATGCGGGCGGTCTCGGCGGCGAAGTTGACACTCGCGGTCTCAACGCCTTCCACTTTGCCGAGGGCACGCTCAACGCGACGAACGCACGAAGCGCACGTCATTCCAGTTATGTCCAGTGTTACGGCCCGATCAGCGGCTGCCATCGTACTGATTCCCTTCTGTAACCAGGGGTCGGAGGCTACCTGGCGGCTGCCTCGTACCCCTCTTCCTCAACCGCGGCGATGAGCTTGGCCACATCGACCGTTTCTGCGGTCACGGTCGCGCGCTTCTCGTCGAGGCTGACCACCGCGTCCTGCACGCCTTCGACATCCTTCAGCGCGCCGGTCACCGCGTTCACGCAGTGGTCGCAGGTCATGCCGGTGATGTCGAGTTCAATTGTCTGAGCCATCGTGAAGTTCCTTTCAGATGTCACGCGTCGGCGGGTCCCTGGACCCGGTACAGACGCTGAAGTTCGGAGATGGCCTTCTCCTCCTCGCCGCCCTTCATCATTTCGACGACGTGAGTGCGAAGGTGTCCATCAATGACGAGCGCATCGAGGCTTCGAAGCGCCTTTTGAATGGAGTGCGAGAGATCGAGGACGTCCATGCAGTATCGGTCCTCGTCAATGTGCTTCTCGAGGGCGGCAACCTGACCCGCGATGATCTTCATGCGGCGGATGGCCTGGCGTTGCGATTCGGGGGTCATTCGACTGCCTCTCAATAGGGTACCCCCCTATCCTACTCAAGAGTTCATCGCGGTTCAAGCTCTTTCATCTCATCCTTTCGGTGGAGATTGCTGTGTGGCAGAATCCGCCGCCATGCGCATCGAAGACGACAACGGCATATCCGCACTCCTCCACGGTGAGGAACGAAAGCTCTGCACGGGATTCGGGTTCACCGAAGGTCCGCTCTGGGTCGAATCAGACAGCGCGCTGATATTCAGCGACATCCCGGGCAACACGGCACACCGCTGGCGCACGGGAAGCGCGTCGGCCGAGACCTACCGCAAGCCGAGCGGCTGGTCCAACGGGATGACGATGGATCACGCCGGACGGGTACTGGCCTGCGAACATGGGGGGAGGCGCGTCTCGCGCTTCGCATATGCCTCGCCAGAAACCGCCGAGTCCGTCGCATCGGAATGGAACGGCACGGCCTTGAACAGCCCGAACGACATCGTCGTGCATTCGAGCGGCGCCATTTTCTTTACCGACCCCACCTATGGCGCAGATACCGGCCGTGTGCCGGCCTTTGGCGCACCGGGACAGAAGCCCGACCTGGCGTTCCAGGGCGTGTACCGGGTCGACTCGGATGGTTCGATGCACCTTGTCGTTTCGGAGGGGTTCACGCAGCCCAACGGCCTGGCATTCAGCCCGGATGAAACATTGCTGTACATCGGCGATTCGCAAGAACGGCTCATCTGGCGGTACCGCGTCCAGCCCGACCTAACGTTGGCGGACCGCTCGCTCTTCGTGGATCAACGCGGCGACTCACGCCGTGGTGCGCCGGACGGGATGAAGGTCGATACGGAAGGCCGGCTATGGACCACCGGCGCGGGAGGCGTCTCTGTGCACAGTGCGGACGGCACGTATCTCGGCGTTTTCGAGATGGACGAGCACGCCGCCAATCTCACGTTCGGCGGGGAGAACTACTCAACGCTCTTCATGACTGCGGGAACCAGCGTCTATGCCATCGACACGGCCGTGCGCGGAATCGTGCCTGGTTCGCGTTAGCGCCCGCCGATTGCCCCGTTCTGCTGGAGCCGCTCGATATCCGCCCAGTCGAACCCGAACTCCAGCAGCACCTCTTCGGTGTGTTGCCCGAACTCCGGCGCGCCATGCCGAATGCTGCCCGGTGAGGCGTCGAGTTGCACGGCCGGACCAACGATCTTCCGGCGCTCGCCGGACGGATGGTCGTACTCCACGACGTAGCCGTTGGCGATGACCTGCGGGTCCTCGATGATCTGGGCGTAGTCCTGCACCGGGGCGGCCGGCAGGCCGTGGCTCGCCAGGAACTCGACCCACTCCCACTGGTCCTTCTGAGCGAAGAGATCGTCCAGCATTTCGATGAGCTCCGTGCGGTGCTCGTAGTGAGCAGGAAGCTGACAGAACCGCGGGTCGTCGCGCAAATCCAGGCGCCCGACCGCCTCGCAGAATGGCTTCCACCACCTGCCGATGAGCGACATGCTCAGGGCAATCCAACCGCCGTCTTTGCACTGGTAGACGTTCCACATCGGTGCGGCCTGGTCCCGCGAGCGCCGCGGGGGGACCGCGCCTGTGAAAAGCGTCCCCGTTATGTTGAACGATTGGAGCATCACCTGACCGCCCAGGAGCGATGCATCAAGGTGCTGACCCTCGCCCGTTCGGGCGCGGTGCCAGAGTGCGATGAGAATTCCGTAGCTGAGCGAAACCGCGCCGACCTGGTCTGCCATGCCACCGAAGGAAAAGATCGGAGGCAGGTCTGGCGGTCCTTGCGTCATCATCGTCCCGCCACGGGCCTGCCCCAGGATGTCCATCGCCGGCCACGTGCGGTGCGGACCCTTGGAACCATATCCGGACGCGGACGCATAGATGATCGCCGGGTTCCTGGCCTTCAGGTCCTCGTAGGCGAGGCCCAGTTTTTCCATTACTCCCTGGCGCATGTTCTGGACGAACACGTCGGCCTTTTCGGCCAGCCGCAGGACGGTCTCGCGGCCATCCGGCGTTTTCAGGTCGACCACGATCCCACGTTTGTTCCGATTGTGACTCTGGAAGTACGCGTCGCTGACGCCCCGGCCGGGATCCGGCGAGTCCGGCCCTTCAATCTTGATGACGTTCGCTCCGAAGTCGGCCAGCATCGCCGAGGCATAGGTGCCCTGCTGCCAAATCGTGCAGTCGATCACCGTGAGTCCCGAAAGGGGAAGGCCGGTGTGGGGAACATCGGGGAACATGGGGCACTCTCCGTGGCTAAGCGCCGATGGCCGGGATTCTGTTGCCACGCGTCAGGCGTGTCAACGCGAGCGTGGGTGAAGTTACCTGCACGTCCTGCGATAGTTACCTTCCCAGGAGTGGGCTCGGAGGGTTGAATGCGGATCGGCGCCCATGTATCCAGTGCGGGTGGGGCTCACCTGGTGTTCGAACGCGCCCGCGAGATTGGCACGGAAGCCGTTCAGCTGTTCATCACCGCGCCCCAACAGTGGAAGGCGCCCGCGCTTTCGGACGAGCAGGTGGCGAACTTCAACCGGGTCCGCGAGGCATCGGGCATTCCGGCGTTCTTTCACGGGGTGTATCTCATCAACTTCGGAAGCCATGACCCGGCGCTTCTCGAACGCTCCACGACGTCCTTGACCAATTATCAGCACTACGCCGGGCGGATGGGCGTGGTTGGCACGATCTTCCACGTCGGGAGCCATCTCGGAGTGGGGTTCGGGGAGCAGACCATTCGCCAGATTGGAGAGTGTCTCGGGAACGTCCTTGAGGCGGAACCCGAGAACCCATCGCTGATCATCCTGGAGAACAACGCCGGGCAGGGAAACTGTATTGGCGGCAGGTTCGAAGAGCTCGGCGCCATCTTTCGGGCTCTCGGGAACCATCCACGGCTGGGCGTCTGCATGGATACCTGCCATGCCTACGCGATGGGGTACGACCTGGCTACGGAAGCCGGGTGCGACAAGGCGATGCAGGAGTTTGACCGCGAAATCGGGTTCGACCGCCTGGTCGCGGTGCATGCGAATGACACGAAACAGCCCCTCGGCACCTTCCGCGACAGGCATGAGAATATCGGCGACGGCCATATCGGGTTGGCGGGCTTCAAGAACCTGATGAGCCACCCGGCGTTCCGGGATGTCCCATTCCTGCTCGAGGTGCCCGGGTTTGATGGCAAAGGCCCGGACGCGAAGAACGTTCGTCGCCTCAAGTCTCTGCGCAAGGAGATCGGGTTCGAGGCGCCGGCGCTCCCGCCGATTTCCCGGCTCCGCAAGGCCACGGTAGGCTAAAGGAACCATCTGACAGGAATCGTTCATGCCATTGACGGGGAAGCTCCAGGGCGAGCTCTTCACTGAGTGCGCCGGTTGGATCTGGGAGCAGATGCAGGAAGAAGG
>CALFYR010000181.1 GCA_937954195.1 uncultured Dehalococcoidia bacterium | reverse complement strand
AAGCGGGTTGCATCGACCGGAGGCTGCCCCCGGAATACGCCGCGAAACACGCGGTCGAGGGCGATGGGGTCGGCCATTGAGGCGTAGCCGGCGAGGAACTTCACGCGTTCGACCAGCGAGCGGCGGCTCGCTTCGCTGCGGCGGGATTGCCGTTCGAACGCATAGCGTCCGCGGCCATGGGGAAAGTAGCTGCCCATCCCGCCGATGACGGCGGCGTTGAAGCGCTGCGGGTGTTCGAGCAGCAGGTGCATGGCGACCATGCCGCCCATGGAGTAGCCGAAGACCGGCGCTTGCGGCACCTGTTCCTTGTCCATGACGGCGAGCACGTCGCGGGCCATCGCCTCGACCGAGTACAGCTCGGTGCGCCATGGTTTCTGGCTGCGGCCGTGGCCGCGCAGGTCGGGGATGATAAGCCGGTGGTGAGGCGAAAGGCGGTCCACCCACCCGGACGCGATCCAGTTGGACCAGCCGCTGGCGGTGTAGCCGTGCACCAGGACGAGTGGCGGCCCTTCGCCCGCAATGCGGTAGTGAATGCGGACTCCGCTGCGCTGGGTGTGAGGCATGGGGATATTTTGGGGCGGACGGCATACCGATTGGAACACGCGACACAGGGAACGGGCTGACAAATTCGTTCAATCCACATAGCCAACCGACCACGCCGGCCCAATCGCCGAATGACGGATTGCCGCTCAGACTCCATTGGCCCCCATCCCGCCCCAAGTGTTTACCGCCGGGTTACTCAAGTGCTCTCGAACGTCGACCGGCGAGCGTCGAATGTGCTGGTGACTCCCTGCCCCCGGGAGAGCTGCGGTTCGAGGTAGGGCATGTTCCGAAGGTTTGTCCCCACAGTGGCCGGTATTTCGGCGTTCCTGGCGCTTGGCGCCTTCGCGGCGTTCGCCGCATCCAGCGATACGGTGATGACGCCGGGCGACGAGCTGCGCCTGAAGTGCGATGGGGCGCGGCTGCGGACCACGCGCATTTCGAACAGCGAACTGCTGGCCCGCTGTGGTTCGGTGGCCACGCCAACCAGGACGGCCACGCCGAAGACGCCGACCCTGGCGGCCACCGCAACGAAGACGCCGACCCCCAAACCCGCGACCGCAACGCCCACGAACACGCCCCGGCCAGCAACCGCGACGCCGACAGCCACGACTCCCGCGGGTTCGGCTTCGCTTCCGGTGATTGGTGGGTGCCAGGTGTTCCCGGCCGATAACTGGTGGAACCAGGACATCTCGAATGCGCCCGTGCACCCCAACTCGGGCCAGTACATGAGCCGCATGGCCGCGCTCGGCGGCAACCAGAAACTGCACGCCGACTTCGGCTCCAACCCGACGTATGGCATCCCGTTTGTGGTGGTGCCGGCGAACCAGCCGTTGGTGCCGATCACGTTCACGGCGTATGGCGATGAGAGTGACCCGGGCCCGTACCCCGTGCCGCTCAACGCCCCGGTGGAAGGCGGCGCGAGCAGCAACGGCGACCGCCACGTGCTCGTGCTGCAGCAGGGCGTCTGCAAGCTGTTCGAACTCTATCGCGCCTTCCAGGTGGGCAGCGGCTGGAACGCGGATTCCGGCGCCGTGTTCGACCTCGGTTCGAACGCGCTGCGACCCGAACGGTGGACCAGCGCCGATGCCGCCGGTCTGCCGATCCTCCCCGGTCTCGTGCGATACGACGAGGTGAAAAGCGGTGAAATCACGCACGCCCTGCGGTTCACGGTTTCGAAGACGCAGAAGGCCTACATCCACCCGGCGACGCACTGGGCGAGCAGCATCACCGATGCCAGCTACCTGCCAATGGGCGCCCGGCTGCGGCTGAAGGCCGACTACGACATCTCCGGCTACACCGGCGACGCGCGCGTGATCCTTGAGGCGTTGAAGAAGTACGGGATGATCGTGGCCGACAACGGTTCGAACTACTACATCACCGGCGCGACCGATTCGCGCTGGAACGATACGGACCTGAACCAGCTGAAGACGGTGCCGGGTAGCGCGTTCGAGGTCGTCTACACGGGCGAGATGGTCAAACCGTAGGTAGACCCCGAAGCCCCCGGCCGGGTGCTTCGGGGCGTGGTGTTAGCGCGGCACGGGAGCTTCCCCGGGGGTAGGCGGCGGATCGGGGATTCGCCGGACCTTGCCGCAGAGCGTGCAACGGTCGTCGCGCCAGCGTTCGGCTGAATGGCGCCGTTCGTTATTGAGGGTGATATAGCGGACTTGTTCCCACTGGTGTTCACAGGTTGCGGAATCTGAGTCGCCATCGGGTGGTGATGGACTTAAGGTCACAGGTCTCTTTCTCGCTCGGTTGCTGCAGCAATCGTATGCGAGCCTTCGATACGCGAATGTCCCGTACCGTACGAAGTGGTTACAGCTGCTTCTGCCAGGATTGCCGGGAGTGCGTGGCTGCGAACCCGAAGCGTTCGTAGAGCGCGCGGGCGTGCGGGTTATTGGTCGATACCTCGAGGGCGGCCGTCTTGAGCCCACGGCGAGCGAACGAGCGCAGCGCCTTCGATAGCAGCAGCTCGCCGAGTCCCCGGCCGCGCCAGGAGGGACGCACACCGAGCTGGATGATCCACCCGACTTCGCCTTCGGCCCACAGGACCGCGAAGGCGACCGGCTCGGGGCCATCCATGATCACCATCGACGATTCGGGAAGGAACTCGTCGGCGGTCGTGATGGCTGTGCGCCAGCGGTGTTCGTCCCATCCCGGGAAACCGGGACGGTCGCGAAAGGAGGCGTCATAGGCGTGGTAGAACAGCGGCGCTGTCATCGCGCCCCAGGTGAGGACGCAAAGATCGGGCGGGACTTCGCGCCGGGGTACCTCCACCAGCGGGCGCTCCATCTGGTCCTCGGCGACGGCCAGATCGAGGCCGGCGACACGGTAGAGCGCGATGGCACCATCCCCGGGGGCATCGGCTTCGGCCCGGAAGTGGACGGTCTCGCCAGCGCGAAGGTTCGCCGCGTAGTGCGACCGGGTGGAGGATTCGGCCCAGGACATGAGCGCTGAGCCAAGTCCCCGCCGCTGGTGTCCCGGCCGCACCGAGCCCTCGAAGGAGGCCCGATGCTCACCCGGCGCAAGCGTCCGGAAGGTGAGCGTGCCTTCCGCGGCGGTTTGGCCATCGGGGCCGCCGGCGGCAATGGCGAGTCCCGATTGGGACGCCGTGGTGAGCCACGTGTAACCGGTGAGTTCTCGCATCGCGATCATGTCTCCAGCGTAGAGTGGCCGGCGAGGACCGGTCTGTGAACCGGGCCGCTGATGCGCGTGGGGGCCGGCTCGCAGAAGATGGGAGGGATGTCTCTCCCGCGGCAATGGTGGAACCCCCGTTGGAGCCTCAAGGTCTGGCTGATGGTGGCGGCCATGGTGTTCCCCACGCTGGCCTTCGCGGTGTGGGTCCTGGTCGAAGCCGGCGGCGAAACGCCCATCGACCCCGAAACGCAGGCCCTGGCCGAAGCGAACGCGGGGGGCGCGGTCATCGCGATTTCCGGCACGGAACATACGAGTTACCACTCTCCGGGGCCGTTGCCCGGCGCCGATTCGCCGCGCGAAGATGGACGGGAGACGCTCGTCTGGTTCACTGGGCCAAGCTGCGCGGCATGTGACGAGTTGGGCTACATCCACCGCGCGATGGCCACGTTCCGGGACGATGTGGTGACCCTGGAGAAGGCGGTCGACCGCGATACCGCCGATGAGCGGCTCGGCATCACTGAGATTCCCGCGCTGGTCGCGCTGAGCGCTAACGGCGTTGAACTGGCGCGAATCGAAGACGCGGAGGGAATGACCAAGGCGGAGTTCCTGGGGTGGGTGGCGACCTGGGTGGGCGCCAGCCCGGGCGGGCCGGATTAGTCGCGAATCCTGACGGGGACCGGGATCGGTTCGTGCGGCGGCTCGCGGTGGGGGATGGCGAAGCGCGGGTGGTGCACGATGACGAACGCCACCGCACCGATGAGGCCCATGGCCGCCAGCACCGGCCGCGCACCGGCGACTTCGACACCGATGCCCATGAGCAGCAGCGGCAGCACGACGAGCGCGTCGGTGAGCGTCGCCTGCACGGCGTACACGCGTGATTGCTGGGCAACGGGGGCCGCGCCGGTTAGCGCGACGCGCGAACCAATCAGGGAAATGGTCAGCCCCGCTCCGACGAGGAAGGCGACCGGAATGGCGACCACGAACGAGGTGTTGATCGAACCTTCGATGTCGACCATCGGCCCCACTTGCGTGAGTTCGAAGATGGCGCGGACGCCGTAATCCAGCGAAGCGAGCGCCAGCACACCGACGGTCATCGCGGCCAGGGAGAGGCGGATCGCACGGCTCGCGCCGGCAAAGTTGAGCGAGGTAGAACACCAGATGAGCGCGGCGACAATGCCGGCCACACCAGGGGCCACGAGGCCGACCGTCCATTCTTCGCCGAGCGAGAGGTCGTTCCGGACGTAGAGGGGAAGGGCGACGATGACGCCCTGCGTGATCATGGTGCGCACGGCCGAGGTCGCGAGGGCATCCCGGGCGATGGCGTAGCGCTTGAAGAAGCGGACGGTATCGATAAACGGCGAATCGTGCTGCGGGCGAATGGGTTCGACCGCGACCTTCGTGATGGTGGCCGCCATGGCGAGCGTGATGCCGGCGAGTACGACCGCCGAAATCGCGGCGGCGGCGAGCATGCCCGTTTCACCGCCGAAATAGAACGCCAGCGGCGCGAAGACAACCACACCGGCGCCCTGGCCGGCATATTGCAGCGCGATGTTCGTTGAATGGACGCGGCCATGGGCCTTGCCCCACAGGAAGCGGATCATCGCCGATTCGGAGGGGCTGTAGATCTGGGAGATGGCCGAGTAGAGGAACGCGACGGCCATGACCGCCGCAGCCGACTGAAAGAAGGCGGCGCAGAGGATGATGATGACCGCACGGCCTGCCGCCCCAATAACCATGCCGCGGGCCGGGCTGACGCGGTCGGCGAAGGCGCCGCCGGGCATTCCGAGCAGGAGCGCCGCGAGCGTGGTGGCGATGAAGATGGAGCTGAGGCCGACGGCCGCGTGGTCGCTCGTGCCGGCCATGATGAAGAGGCCGGCGAACAGCACGGTCTGCGATACCTGCGCGGTGAAGCGCGCGGCATAGTAAAGCAAGAGGCCGGTTGTCATTCCCGTGTCCGGTCCCCGCGCTGGAAGTGAGATTCCCACACGCTAATTAACGGATGTGCCCAGGACCCAAATCAGTGGCTCCGCGCGCCGCTGGAGGACTGTGACGAAGTTCACATTACCACGCAGATTCGGAACGTGGCGGTAAGGCGGGGAAAGTCTTGACGAAGGGGGCGTTAAATGCGGGTAATCCCCGAGCCACCTTTACCGGACGGGTCGCCTTAACCCCGGTTTTGGCGCCTGGCAGGCCCTGAACGGGGGCGGTTGTAATGACGCTGAAAGCTCGCACGGGAGCGTTGTTAGGCGATTGGATGTTCCCCATCGCGATACTTCCGGTACCCATTCTGGAGGTACACGCACATGGGACTTCTCGCATGGTTGCTTTTTGGTTTGCTCGCTGGCCTGCTCGCCCGGCTGATTGTGCCGGGCGATGACCCCGGCGGCGGCGGACTGCTCGGCATCCTCATCACCATCGTCATCGGAATTGTTGGCGCGTTTATCGGCGGGTTTATCGGCACGGGCCTCGGCTGGGGCACGGTCACCGAATTCGACCTGCGCAGCATGGCGCTCGCCGTCCTTGGCGCCATCGTCTTCTTGCTGTTGCTTCGCGCCCTGCGGGGCGGGAGCCGCGCACTCGCCTAGCCAGCACCGTCCCAACAGGTCATTCCGTTACCAGCGGCCGTCGCCACCCTCCCCCGGCGCGGCCGCTGTTTCGGTTTCTAGGGCAACCACCTCGGCCGGTCTCCGCTGATGTCGATGGGTTCCCGGTCGCCCGATTCGAGGTGGAGGACGAGCGTGGTGCGGTCCTGCCCGGACTGCACGGTGTACACCACGCGTTCCTTCGCCGGGTCCAGGTCCCACTCAAGCACCAGGTCTGTGCCGCCCGAGAGGAAGATAGAACGAAGCTGGCGGCCATCTTCGAGCGATTCGAACACGAGCTCGGTGCCGCGCGCGCCCGCGCCAACCTGGCGCCGCAGGCTCACCACGGTGCCGTTATCCAGCAGCTTTGGCGCGAGCCGCGTTTCTCCCGGCTCACCGAACGAGCGGTCGTACGCGGCATCCAGGCTCTTCACGCGGATCGGCTGGGGCGGGTTCGTCCCCTCGGTCCGTGGCACGGATTCCCACGCCACCAGCTGCGAATTCGGTGACCATTCCGCCCGGCCGCCGCGGGGCTGGCCCATATCCTGCAGCACCTGGGTGG
>CALFYR010000180.1 GCA_937954195.1 uncultured Dehalococcoidia bacterium | reverse complement strand
AGTTCGTCGGGATCAACGACATCACCGTCGAGGACGTGCTCAACTCGCGCATGATCGCCGATCCCCTGCACCTCCTCGAGTGCTGCATGGTTTCCGATGGAGGCGGCGCCGTCGTCATCGCTTCACCCGAGGTAGCCCGCGGCACGAAGAAGAAGCCCGTCTGGATCATTGGTTCCGGCGAAGCGACGAAGTACAACGAGAACGGCGGCGACCTGACCACCAGCGCCGCGGCTCAGTCGGGCCCGCAGGCCTGGGCGGAAGCCGATGTCCGGCCCGATGAGATCGACATCGCCATGATCTACGACTCGTTCACGATCACCGTGATGACGATGCTTGAGGACCTTGGCTTCTGCAAGAAGGGCGAGGGCGGGGCCTACGTCTCGGAGGAGCGGCTCCGGTTCGACAGCCCGCTCAAGCCTGCGTTGAACACGGACGGCGGCGGCCTGAGTTCGAATCACCCGGGAATGCGCGGCCTCTTCCTGCTCATCGAAGCCACCCGTCAGCTTCGCGGCGAATCGACCTCGCAGCGCCAGGGGGCCAAGCTGGCGGTCGCTCACGGCAACGGCGGCATGCTCGCCACCAGCCACACGGGTGGCACCATCATCCTGGCGGGGGACTAATCATGGACCGACCACAACCGCGATTTCCTGAGCCCGACACCCAGCCCTTCTGGGACGCCACCAGGGAGCACAAGCTCACCTACCAGGTAGACCGCGACACGGGAGATGTGGTGTTCCCGCCTCGGAGCCACAACCCCAAGAACGGTTCGAGCAACCTCGAGTGGAAGGAATCGAAGGGCGAAGGAACGATCTACACATTCAGTGTGGTGCGCCTGAACCGCCATCCCGCGTTCGCGCCGCTTGGTCCTTACGCCGTCGCGTATGTGGACCTGGACGAGGGCTTCCGCATGATGACCAACATCGTTGGCGTGAATGATCCAACCACGGATATCGCCGTTGGGCAGCGGGTCAAACTCCAATGGGAGGATCAATCGACAGGTATCTCCCTGCCGATGTTTACCCCGGCCTAGGTTCTTTCGGGAAAAAGAGAGGCCGGCTCCCTCTGGAGCCGCCCTCTCGGCGTTGTGGAGCGGGTCCGTTCAGGCCCTGATGCGCTGAAGGATTCCCTGGATGTCGATGAACTTGTCTGCTGCGTTGCGGAGCTGCGACGCCGTGCTGGCTCCCACCGACACCACTTCGACGCGCACGCCACGCGCTTGGACGACTTCGACGAGCCGCTGGAAGTCGCCATCGCCAGAGATGAGGACGACAACGTCCAGCCGGTCGAGCATCTCGATGATGTCGAGCGTCATCTCGATATCGACGTTGGCCTTGATGGAGCCATCGGCGAAGCGCTTCAGCGGCTTGGTGACAATCCGGAACCCCTTATCGAGGAACGGCTCCGCGAAGCGCTGTGTTTCGAGGCTGACGCCCGGGTCGTCGTGCACGGGGCTGTAGGTGATGGCGCGCACGAGTTGGCGGCCCTCTGTGAGGTAGTCCAGCAGCTTCTTCCAGTTGATACGGGCGCGAAGGCGGTCGCACGCGAGTTCGATGTTCGCCGCATCGACAAACACGCCGACGCGGGCGAGCGAAGTGGCAGAACCGGCCGCCGCCGGGATCTTTCGTGCCAGTTCCTCCTGGGTGCGGACGAGCTGTTCGAGCTGCTTGGCCTGGGCCTCGATAGCCTTGAGGAGCGGCGTGAGATCGCCCATGGTCGCCGGCGTTGAGGCTGAGGCGGCCGACTTCGCCGGGGCCGTTTCCGCTTTTGGCCTGCGCGACCGGGGAGCAGGTTTAGCTTCGGGTTCCTCGGCCTCGGCCTCAGCCTTCGGCTCAGGCGTCGCTTCGAGCTTGCTGGCCCGGGCGCGCCTCGCCGGCCGTTTTGGCGCCTCAGTCTCCTCGGCTGACGAGACTTCCGCTCCTTCGGCCGCGGGTGCCGACTCGGCGGCTGGCTTGCGGCGGCCACGGCCACCGCGCGTGCCGCGCCGGCTCGCCGGCTTGGCTGGTTCGAGCGCGTCCGGTGAAGGCTCGGGGAGCTTCTTCTCGGGCTCCGCTTCTGTGACGACAGTCGTCTGCCGTCGAGGGAAAATGTTTAAGACCATTCGTTGTTGGGGTTACCCACCCATCCTTTGCAAAACACTAATCCGGGCAGCAACGTTCCGGGCGATGCGTTCGATCGCCTTCGCCGATTCCGATTCGGGTGCGCCATGGACCACCGGAATACCACGGTCGGCGCCTTCGCGGACCGCAGGCTCGATGGGAATGGCGCCAAGGAAGTCGATTCCGAGTTCGTCCGCCGCTCGCTCTGCTCCACCGTGACCAAAGATGTCGTACTGCTTCCCGGTGTCCGGGGCCACGAAGTAGCTGAAGTTCTCCACCATGCCGAAGACCGGGACGTCGAGCTTTTCGAACATCGCCACGGCCTTCATCGCATCCTCGACTGAGACATCCTGCGGACTCGACACGATGATGACCCCGGCGATTGGGGCATCCTGCGCCATGCTCATCGAGGCATCGCTCGTTCCGGGCGGGAGGTCGATGACCAGGTAGTCGAGTTCGGGCCACGGGACGTCGTGGAGCATCTGGCGCACGGCGGAGCCAATCATGGGCCCGCGCCAGACGACAGGGGTCCCCTTCGGGAGCAGGAAACCAAGGGAGACGACATGGACTCCGAATTTCTCGACTGCGCGGAGTCCATCACTCTGGCCCGCCTGGAGACCGGCGGTGAGTCCGAACATGGTTGGCAAGTTCGGGCCGGTGATGTCGGCATCAATGAGACCGACGGAGGCGCCGCTTTTCGCCAGCGCGACCGCGACGTTCGTGGCGATGGTCGACTTGCCGACTCCGCCCTTGTTACTGGCCACGGCGATGATGTTGCGGACTCCCGGGACGGGCTTTTGGCCCTCGCGAGGGTTGGATGCGCGGACGTTGGCGCCCCAATCAATGGCGACATCGGCTACCCCAGCGACGCCCTCCAACGCCGCGCGGATGTCGTTCTCAATTGTCTCTTTGAGCGGGCAGGCGGGCGTGGTCAACTCGATGGTGAGCCCGACATTACCGCCTTCGACGACGAGGTTTTTCACCATACCGAGGCGGACGATGCTGGCGTGAAGCTCAGGATCGTGGACCTGTTCGAGGGCGGCGAGGACTTCGTCTCGGTTCGCGGGAGGGGCAGAGGTCATGCGAGTTGGGAGGCCTTCCTGCCGGCCTGGCGCCGTGGTTCGGCGGTGGGGCGATGCCTGGAAGCGGTGGTACGTATTGTAACCCGCCCGGGCATCGGCGAACGGCTGTTGCCTTGGCAACGCTGCCAGCCGGTACCTAGATCGTAGCTGGTGATAGGCCCCGGCGGCAAACGGTTTACCCGGTATTTCGCACTCCTCGCCTACCGTGGTTCCCGCGCTCACGGAAGGTGCTACACTTTCCTTACCTTCCGGTAAGTACATTATGGGAGAACGAATGACAGAAGCGAAAGTTCACGAGGTGCCGGTTTCCTCCGCCCTCTGCCGTCACCATTGGGTCATCGAAACGCCGAACGGAGCCGTGAGTTCCGGGCGCTGCAAGCGCTGCGGCGTGGCCCGGGAGTTCCGGAACTCCGCCGAAGACCCCATGTGGGACAACGATAGCTTCAGCTTGAACGGTTCGCGGTACCGCGGCCGGCGCGCTGCCTCGAATTCGTAGCAGCCGGATCGCTGAGAACGCGCCAGGGGCCGGGCCACGTGTCCGGTCCCTTCGTTTTCCGGATTGCGGTGCGCCTGTTCTACACTGATGGCAATGGCCCCCAACCTTCAGGTCGACATCGCACCCGGACGCAAGAACAGCCTTTTCTTACGGAATCCCGTGATGCCCGCGAGCGGGACGTTTAGCTGGGGATTCGAGTTCGCGAAGCACTACGACATCAACCGCCTTGGGGCGGTCGTTTCGAAGGGTGTCACCATCCACCCACGCGCGGGGAACCAGCAGCCGCGCGTTGCCGAGACCCCGGCCGGAATGTTGAATTCGATCGGCCTCCAGAACGTGGGGATCGACGAGTGCATCGGCGAACTGGCCCCGGCCTGGACGCGCTGGGATACCCCGGTGATCGTGAACGTCGCTGGCGACTCCATCGACGAGTTCGGCGAGATGGCGCGCATGCTCGATGGTGTGCCCGGTGTGGCCGCACTGGAACTCAATATCAGTTGCCCGAACGTGGATATTGGCGGCATCGAAATTGGCCAGAACGTCGAGGCTTCGGCGAGGGCAACCCGGGCCGCCGTGCGCAATACCGACCTCCCGGTGGTTGTGAAGCTGACGCCGAACGTGACGGACCCCGTCGCGCTGGCGCTCGCCTGCGAGGCGGAAGGGGCGGCAGCGATTTGCGCGATTAACACGGTGCTGGGATTGGCCGTGGATACGCGTCGGCGCAAAGCAATTCTTCCCCGCGCCCGCGGCGGGCTCAGTGGCCCGGCAATCAAACCGGTCGCCCTGCGCATCGTGTACGACGTGGCGAAAGCCGTTCGTATCCCCGTGATCGGCTGCGGCGGCATCTCGACCGGCGAAGACGCGATTGAGTTCCTGATGGCGGGTGCGACGGCGGTGCAGGTGGGGACGGCAAGCTTCGCCAACCCGCGTGCGTTGCTCGATGTGCTCGAAGGCAT
>CALFYR010000179.1 GCA_937954195.1 uncultured Dehalococcoidia bacterium | reverse complement strand
AACGGGTAACCGACCGCAAGGTGGGCGACCGCGTCGTCGCGACGATGGCATTCGGCTCGCACGCGGAAGCGGCGTCGGTCCCCAGCGGCAGTACGTACCTCATACCGGATGGGATGGACTTCGAGACCGCCGCGGGCATCCCGATCGAGTTCGGCACCGCTCACGACTGCCTGTTCGAATTCGGCCATCTCCAGGCCGGCGAAACCGTGCTGGTACACGCCGGCGGCGGTGGCGTTGGGCTGGCGGCGATTCAGCTCGCGAAGCGCGCCGGGGCCACGGTCCTCGCAACAGCATCGTCCGAAACAAAGCTCGAACGCCTTCGTGAGTTCGGGATGGACCACGGGATCAACTACCGTGATGACGACTTCGTGGCGCGGACCATGGATATCACCGGAGGCCGGGGCGCGAATCTCATCGTCGACTCAGTCGGCGGCAAGACGCTCGAAGGCAGCGTTGCGGCCCTCGCCTATCGCGGACGCATCAGCTGGGTTGGGAACGCCGGCCGCGAAGGCCCAGCCAACCTCGGCGGGCTCGGCCAGAAGAATGCCAGCGTGACGGGCGTGTACCTCGGAGCCGAAATGACCGTGAACGCGGCCCGCTGCCGTCCGATGATCGAGCAACTGATGAAGGACGTTGCCAGTGGTGAGTTGAAGGTCGTCATCGACCGGAAGTTCCCGTTAAGCGACGCGCGCGCCGCACACGAGTACGTCGAAGGTCGCGGCGCCTTCGGCCGGGTGTTGCTGGTTCCCTAGCCGGCCACCTCGCCCTGGGCTTCTCGCCAGGCCCGGATCATCAGTTCACCCTGTTCTTTGCCGAGCACGCGTGAGCCCTCGACCGTGAAGTGCACGGGATCGCCCGGAATGCGAATGCTCATGGGAAGCACACCCGAGCGCAGGTGCGTGATGTGCAATCGCTCGCAGAGTCCTTCGATGCCGTCGCCGAAACGCCTGGCGCGGGCAACGGATTCGCGCTCCTGCCGTTTGGTCAGCCGCTGCAGCGGCCGTCCGGGCCCGCGCACGGCGATCACGAGGTGTTCGTTCCGAAGCAATGTCCGGAACACGTCCTCGAACACATTCACGAGGTACTCCGGCTCGTAGTTGAAGTCGACGCCAATGATCGCACTGGCCAATCCGCGCACGCGGTCGAGCGTTGCGTGCCGCGCAGCGGTCTCGTTCTCGGCGACTTTCCGGGCGATGCCAGCCGCCCGTTTCCCCACCAGCGGGACGCGCCGTTCCAGCCGCAATGCCGTGGAACCGAACGACGCCCAGTATCCGGCCATGAAGATGAGCACCAGGTCCGGCTTCTCCTGGTCCACCCACTTCTCGACCATGGCGGCAAGCGTCTCCGTCGGGCGCATTCCGCGGCTCACGGTTTCCCATTCGAGACCGGTTGCCTCTTCCAGCATCCGCTCGGCTATCACATGCTGGCGTTCTTCGAACGGGATGTCTTCTCGAGCATCGTGGCTCACGGCGAGACGCAGGATCTTCACGCAGCGAACCCTACGTGATCGCTCGCACGCGAACCAGATCGCTCAGGCCGTGGCCTCGCCCTGGGCGCGCCGCCACGCTCGCACCATGAGGTCTCCTTCCTTCTCACCCATGTAGCGCGAACCTTCCTTCGTGTAATGCGATGGATCCCCCGGGAGCCGGAGGTGGAGCGGCATCTCTTCGTAGGCAAGGTGCTCGATGTGCAGGCGGTTGCAGACCTCGGCGATGCCGCGCTGGAAGGCAGCCGCCCGGGCGAGCGACGTCCGCTCCTGGCGCTTCGTGAGCCGCTGCGGCGGGCGTCCGGGGCCGCGCACCGCGACGACCAGGTGCTCGTTTCGGAGCAGCCGCCGGAAGATACCTTCGAACAGGTCCACCAGGTACTCCGGCTCATGGTTGAAATCGACACCGATGATGGCGCTGGCAATGCCACGAACCCGATCGACCGTTGCATGCCGGGCGGCCGTCTCCGTGACGGCGACCCGCCGCGCCACGTTCGCGGCTCGTTTGCCCACCAGCGGGACGCGTCGTTCGATCCTCAACGCCGTCGAACCGAACGATGCCCAGTACCCGGCGAGGAAGATCACGACCATGTCGGGCTTCTCTTGTTCGACCCACTTCTCGACCATGTCGGGCAACGTTGGAGTTGGCCGCATTCCACGGAGGACGGTCTCCCACTCTTCGCCCGAGGCCGCTTCGAGCATTCGTTCCGCCACCACGTGCTGGCGATCTTCGAACGGGATGTCTTCTCGCGCATCGTGGCTCACGCCGAGTCGCAGCACCTTCACGCGAGCAACCTACGGGATCGCTCGCGAGCGAGCTAGAGGCCCCCTGGCGAATGGACGGCCGACCACGCGCGCCACATGACATCAGCCTCGGCCGGGGCCCGCTGAGCGTGGCCGGCGGCGTTCACGTGGATGCCATCGCCCAACAGGTGCGCCGGGTCGGGCAGGTCGGTTCGCGAAAACCCGAGATAGGTCACATGAAGCTGTTTGCACATCGAATCGAGTGCGATGTCGAGGCTGGCCCGGCGCCGCTCACACCTCTCCCGCAGCGAACGTGGGCCCGGGATGCGCAAGGGCAACGGACCGCGGACAGCGACGGCCAGGTCCTCATGGCGGATAGCCCTCCGGACCCACTGCTCCACCATCTCGGCGGCGTGGTCTGGCTCGAAATAGAATGCGCCGCCGATCGACCCGACAACCGCCCGGCGGGCCGTGCGAAACACGGTATTGTGCGCGATCCTCGCGTTCCCCGCCATCTTTATCCCGACCCCGGAAAGCTGCTTCGCGAACGGCACCTTGGTCCGCTGGACCAGCAGCGGCGCTGAAGGGTACGAAACCCAGAACGCCGCCGCGCAAAACAGCACCAGCCCTGGCTGCTCTTCCTCGATCCAGCGCTCAACCCGGTCGGCCATCTTCTCGTCGGGCCAGCTTCGCTTGAGGACCGTCTCCACCGGTTCGCCGATGCGTTCGGCGAGCGCCTCGCCAGCGATGTGCCACGACCGTTCTTCGCTCTTCAGGTTCCCGAACGCGTCGTCGCTAATTCCCAGCCGCAGAACCTTCATCGGGCCGAGGGTACCCACCGCCAGCCTGGAGGTCGACTTTCGCCGGCGCACGTCGATCCGGTCCGTACCGCCGTGCGGCGAGTTCCGCGGCCAGGAAGAGTCCCGCCGCGATGAGCAACAGCGCCAGCCCCACGGGGGGGAGCACCACGCCATGCCGCGCGATGCCGAGCGCTGCGCACACGGCAGCAAGCAGAACGAGATACCAGCCGCTCCACCGGTAAACGGGGTGATGCCTTGCCCACGGTGCGAGCACCGTCTGCCACACGGCCGCCACCGCGACGGCGAGGATGATCAGCCGGATCGTCCAGAGCACACCCGAGGCCGACGGCGAAAGGTCGAGCGCCTGCAGGCGGCCCGCGTAGCTCACGAGCTTGTATCCCGTGAACTCTGTGGCAGCGAGTGGGCCGGGCCCCTGCGCCCACGGAAGGAAGAAGGCGGCAAGGGCCAGCGGGCCCACGCAAATGCGCGCACTCCACTCCGCCTTGCCGGTGAACTTTCCCATCCTATTCCCCGATGGTCACGACTCCGGAGACGCGGACCACTCCGCGCTCATCGACCATGTTCAGGATAAGACCCTGCAACGCCCGCTGCGCTTCATCGAGTTCGGGAACGACGCCCGCTTCCTCCAGTCGAAGGACCGTTGCCATGTTCATGTACATGAACGAGCCGAGGCTCGTGGGCATCGCGTCGACAGTCTCGCTGTAGCGGTTGAGCGCCGAAAGCGGTGGCTCGCTCCCCAGCGTCAGCACGGCTTCCACGCCCGAAGGTGTGCCAATGAGCACGTAGTCGTCTTTCAGTGCGAACGCGAGCGGCTCGCCGTCCTCGTCCTCGGCGATGGTCACTTCCACGCCACCGATCTCCCGGACCTCCGGCGTGCCAACAGCGACCTCGCCGATGACGGTCTCAATCACGTCCCGCGCCGCGTTCACATCCACCTCGGCGAGCAGCACGCCTTCCCCGTCTTCACTCACGCCAGTCGGGAACCACACCGCGACGGCAGTTTCGCCCGTGAAGAGCTCGATGATCTCTTCGACGCTCTCCAGGCCGAGTTCCTCGCCACCCTCGCGGAGCACGTCGTCGAGCGAGGTGTACTCCCCGCCCGAGCTTTCGGTGATGGCGTCGTCGATCTGATCGCGCGCCCCATCCACCACCTGCTCCCAGGTTTGTGCGATAGCGGTCGTGCTGAAGAACATCGCTGAATCGGCCGGTACCAGGCTCGCGAACCGAGACTCGCGCGGCTCAAGCATCGGCGAAATGGCGCCGCTATCGCCGATCGAGGCGGCCTGGCCCTCGAACCCCGCATCCGTCGCGCCGAACACCCAGGCCGCCGGCCGGAACACCATGTCGCCGGTGCCGGACTCTTCTAGCGCGGCACGCACTACCGGATCATCGAGCCAGAAGTCACCCAGCATGTTGTCCGAACTGATGTAGGCGAACACGAGGAAGTTCTTGGTCAGTTCATCCCGCAGCTGCTGGAAATCATCGACGCCGGAGAGCGGCTCGGTCTTGCCGAGGTGTACGTCCATCACCTCGAACAGGCTCGCCTCGTCATAGGCGATCACCACGTGGTCGTCGAGTTGAGCGGCGTAGCCATCGAGTCCGAGTTCCAGGTACTCGATGCCTTCATACGTGTGCTCGTCCCAGACTCCAGCCTGCTCTTCGAGGATCTCCATCACGCGCGCTGCATCGTGCGCACGAAAGATGACGGAGGCGCTGAAATCGAAGTTCATCACGTCGATGCCGCGGACATAGACGGCCGCGTTACCACCGAGGAACGGCGCCACATCGTTCTCCCAGTCCACGCCGGACTCCTCGGCGCCATCCTGGAGTTCGTCCTCCGGGTTCTCCTGCCCAAGCCGTTCGACCAGGTTGAACGTGGCCACCCACTGTTCCGAGGAGAGGTCGGTGTTCAGCGCAAGGTACAGCCCGGCATCAGCGGGAACGAGCTGCGCCGTCGTCAGGTTCACCTCGTCCGCTCGGCTCGAAGTAAACAGGATCGCCCCGGCGACCGCCGCGCCGATGACCGCGATACCAATGGTCAGCGCCGCGCCCAGCGGCTTCGTCAGGATTCCGGGCATGTGCTTCCCTCCACTCGAATGGCTCCAACGTAACTATCGGCACGAACGAAGTTGTGAAACATCGGTGGGTTCACAGAGCGCGCTTGAAGACGAAGAGGCCATGGCCCTGCTCGTGGCGCTCGTAGCTCTGGACCATCGCGTAGAGCATGTCCAGCTGCCCCAGGTAGGGGCGCGTCCCGTATCGCTCCTCGTAGTGAGGCCGCTGCCGCACCAGGTCCGCCTCGGCCTTGCGCCAGGTGTTCGTGGCGTCGTTGCTCATCTCTTTGTGGGCCGCCATCTCCCAGCCATACTCGCGCCACTCGTCGATGAACGCTTCCACACCGCCCCGGCCATCGACTGGGACCTCGCAGCACAGGCACAGCGTCGCGCCTCGGCGAGCCACGCGGGAGAACTCCCGCATCCCGATATAGGTATCGAGTGCCCAGATGCTGTCGAACGTGTCGTCACGGAACGGGAGACGGGAGGTATCGCCCGTCACCCAGCCGACGTTGGGGCCATCCTCCATTGCCCGTCCCGTTTCGAGGAAGTCGTGGTTGAGGTCGATCGCCACCGCCGCACAGCCAGTCTCGCGCACGGCAAGCCGCGCAGCCCCACCGACGAACGCGCCACAGTCGAGCATCCTCTTCCCGGCGGATAGACCGGAGCGTTCGAGCAGCCACCGCGTGGCCCCTTCGCCGCCGATGTGGTTGTGCTCACCGAGGAAATCGATCCACCAGGCGGCGTACTCCTCGGCAAGTTGCTCCATGGGTGTGGGCATGGGCAAACGGTATCACCCCTCGCCTTGCGGGCACGCCGTGCGAAGGGGCCCACGCAGATGAGCCATCAGGGCCCAGTCAGGCAGCCTGCCAACCCAGTGCGCCAGCCAGCGTTGTTGCCACAAGCGTATTCAGGCTCACGCCCTGGCGCTCGGCTTCGCGTGCGAGGGCCATGTGCAGGCCGATCGGCAGCCGCACACGGAATTGGCCGCTGTACGAAATCTCGCCCCGCGGAGGTGGGATGTCCCGGCCATCCTCGAGCTCGGCCTCCACCCACGCCTCCATTGCCTCCCGGAGATGAGTCTCCAGCTCCTGCAGGCTTCTACCCTGGGCGATACACCCGGGCCATTCGTGGACTTCGGCGACCCAACCTGCATCGCCGTCTTCGGCAACCGAATGGACGATCTCGATGTGATAGGGAAGCTCCCAGAACTGATTCACCGTACTCATTCCAGTGATTCCTCAATAGCTCGAATTGCCTTGCTGACGTACGCCGGCAAGAGCGGACTTCGCGGGTCGATGACGAGGCTCCGCCCCCCGCTCGGGTGACGGTACACCCAGTGGTCGCCCTTACCGGCCCGCCGTTCGAAACCGGCGCGCTCAAGCAACAGATGGAGATCCTGGTAACGAACGCTGCGGCGACTCTTCTTCAGCCGGTCCAGTTCATCCCGAAGCTCCATCGCGGAAATGGTACCAAATATGGAACCGTGCCGACTACTCGATCACCAGCCCCTCGCACTCCGGGTCGCCGGGCGGGTAGCGCAGATCCAATGACTCGAGCGATTTGACGAGTGCCCGCGCGACCAGCACGTCCCGGTACCACTTCCGGTTCGCCGGCACCACGTGCCAGGGCGCGTGCTTCGTGCTCGTCCGGGTCACCATGTCTTCGTACGCATCGAGGTACTCATCCCAGAGCTTGCGGTCGTCCAGGTCGCCAAGGCGGAACTTCCAGTGCTTTTTCGGGTTGTCCACCCGCTCCTGCAGCCGCTCGCGTTGCTCTTCTTTCGAGATGCACAGAAAGAACTTCAGGACCACGGTGCCGTTTCGGACCAGGTACTCCTCCATCTCGTTGATATCCTGGTAGCGCCGCTCCCACACGTCTTTCGGCACGATGTTCTTCACGCGCTCCACCAGCACCGCCTCATAGTGCGACCTGTTGAAGATGGTGATGTTGCCCTTCATCGGCATCTTCTGGTGGTAACGCCACAGGTAGTCGTGCGCGAGTTCCTCCGGCGTCGGCACCTTGAACGCTTCAACGCGGCACCCGATCGGCCCGACCTCCTGGAACACGCTGTTCACCGTGCTGTCCTTGCCGGCCGTATCAATGCCCTGGAGCACGATCAGCACCGCGAACCGCTCATCCGCGTAGAGCACGTTCTGCAGGTCGTTCACGCGAATTCGCAGCGCCGCCATCTCGGCCTCGGCCTGGGGCCGGTCCATGCCGTTGTCGTCCTGGGGGTCGAACTTGCGGAGGTCCAGCTTCTTGCCGGGAGGGTGAAGCGTTTCGTGGTTGTTCTTGCCGTTGCTCATCGGAGCATTCTACCCGCCGTCAATCCGCGTGCCGGGCGGCCCGGCGCCGCTTCTGCTCCTCCGGCAAGGCGTCTTCGAAATAGTCCTTCCAATCCGGGTCCGGCGTATCGCACCCGGCCTGCGGCACGAACACGGAACGCTCCACAACCTCCATCTTGTGGATGTAGCGCGGACAGTTCGGGAACACCTCCTCCGCACGTACGCGGACCACGAATTGAGCCTCGGGCCACTCACTCCGCAGCGGGTCCTCGAAGTCGATGCTCGCCGTCCCGTTCAGCCGCATTCGCCACTGGTTCTGGAAGTCGATGAACAACAGGCCCACCTTCGCCGTCTCGATGATGTTGCCCGCGGTCATGTATTGGCCGTTTCCGTCGTAGTTCGGAAAGGCGATGGTGCGCTCATCGAGCACCTTCACGAACCCCGGCGCACCGCCCTTGTACGAGCAGTCCAGGTTGCCGTTCGCCCCCTGGGTGGCGATGAAGAACATGTCCATCCGCTCGATGAATGCCCGGTCGTTCTCCGTAATCTCATCATGGATGGTCCGTGACGTGATCGCGTCGGCCAGCCGCCGTGTATCGAACCTGTCCTGTACTTCGCGCGACCCCGCGCCGTGTTCGAACGTTGCCATCGAAGTGTCCCCTTGCCGCCGCCGCCGTCAGCGGCTCTACTAGCGGGCACAATCTTACGCACCGGGAGAAGGATCGCTATGCCAAGCCGCCGCGCCGACATTGCTCTGACCGAAGAAGAGAAGCAGAAGTTCATGGACGACGGGTGGACGCTCCAGGTCGCCTCCATCGGGCCGGGTGGGTTCCCGCACCTCGTCGCCATGTGGTACGTGGTTATCGACGGGAAGATTCACTTCACGACGTTCGGCAAGAGCCAGAAGGTGCTCAACCTTCGCCGCGACCCCAAGATTTCGGTCATGCTCGAATCCGGCAAGGGCTACGCGGAACTAAAAGGCCTGGTCATCGAAGGCAACGCGGCCATCCTCGAAGACACGCCGTTCACCGCCAAGGTGATGGGCCTCGTAGGCCAGAAGTACAACGGTATCCCCGCACCCACCGAGACCCCGGAGGCTGCCCTCAAGGTCGCCAGCAAGCGCGTCGTCATCCGCATCGACCCGGTCGACATCTACAGCTGGGACCACACCAAGCTCGGCGGCCGCTACTAGCGGACATCGAACGCGATGCAGAGGCTAAGCGGCCCGTAGATGCTTCCTACGGGAGGCATCGTCGGCGCTTCGACCACCCGGAGCCGGGTAAGGCGCCTGGTAAGCGCCACCAGGGACGCGCCCATCTCTTCGCGGGCCAGGCTGGCGCCAAGGCAGAAGTGGGGCCCGTGTCCGAACGCCAGGTGCCGGCCGAGTTGCTCGCGGCCCGCATCGAACGTGCCGGCACCTTCGCCCCAGAAGCTTTCGTCCCTGTTCGCCGACCAGATGCTCAGCGCGGCAATGGTGCCTTCGGCGATGGTCTCGCCTTTGTGGCTGAAATCCTGGCAGGCTCGGCGCACGGGACCCGGCGCCGAGGCGGCCGTGGGTTTCATCGGCCGCCGTTCGCCGTTTGGGGCTGCCCCAGAAGGCACGATCTCGATCCCATGGAGCTTTCGCTTTCCGGGCGGCGCGATTTCCGTATCGGCTGACCTTCGCGACACACAGGTCGACACGATTGAAATAGCCGGTGGCAACAATAAGCTCGCGCTGATGCTCGGCGAACACGCCACGCGGATTCGGATTACGGGCGGCGCCAACCGCATCGAGTTGGGGTTGCCGGCTGGCATGGGGATCTCGGTGGCGAGCCGCGGCGGCACCACGCGGGTTGAGTCCAACAACCAATCGCGCCGGATGGTCGGAGTCGGTCGCTGGTCCATCGAAGCGGACGATAATCGGCCGACCATAGAGGTCGTCGCCCGGGGCGGGACCAGCACATTCATCGTCAAGCCGAGCTGAGAGGCTTCACTCCGGGGGGCGCTTCGCCGCGCGCCGAATCGCAAAGCCGGCCGCTTCCACGCGCCGCGTGATTCCCAGCTTGCCGAGGATGTCGCTGACGTGGTGCTTCACGGTCTTCTCAGACAGGAAGAGCGTCTCGCCAATCTCGCGGTTCGTCATGCCGTCGGCGATGAGGTCCAGGATGCGCAGTTCCCGCTCGGTGAGTTGTGCCGCCAGACGGTCTTCCTCGCTCACCACGTTGCCACGCCGGATCTGCTCGATCACCGCGGCCGAACTCACCGGGTCCAGCGTCTTGCCGCCGCGCCCAACCACGCGCATCGCCTCGATGAGGTCCGCTGTCTGGACTTCCTTCAGCATGAAGCCGCTGGCGCCGGCGACGATCGCGGACATCACCGCCTGTTCGTCGGCGTACGACGTAAGCATCAGCACGTTGGTTCCCGGCAGCGCCGAGCGGATCTCGCGGCACGCTTCGATACCGGAGAGCCGGGGCATCCGGACGTCGAGCACGGCAAGCTCCGGCTTCAGCTTCAGCGCCTCGCGCACGGCCTCGTTGCCGTCCTTCGCCTCGCCGACAACGCTGAAGTCCTCGTGTCCTCGCAGCGCCGTCTTGAGGCCGGAACGGACCAGGTCATGGTCATCCGCCAGCAACACGTGAATCACGTCAGTCATCGTCGTCCTCGTATCTGCGCGGAATTGCCACGCGCACTGTGGTACCCATCCCGGGAATAGGTATCGTCGTGAGTTCCGCGCCGAGACGCTCGCACCGGGTCCTCATTGTGACCGATCCAAGCCCGCGACGGGTCGCATCCTGTTCGAACCCCGTGCCGTTATCCTGCACGGTCAGTACGGTCGCCTCGTCCGTCTGCCTCAGGTCGACCGCGATCTTCGTCGGCGCACCATGGCGAACGGCGTTGGAGAGAGCTTCCCGGGCGATGTACAGCAGATCCTCAGATTCGCGAGCGGTGAGTTCCTGGAGCGCGGCCGCCGAGATGTTGACAACGGTCGCGATCGCCGGCGGGACCATCTGCCGGATGACGAAGGCCAGGTCCCGGGTCAGTTCGGGCTGCGCCAGCGGGGTGGAGGCCTCGAGCATGGTGATGTAGCTACGAATGTCGGCGATGAGCTCGTTGATCCGCGTTACCGCGCCGCCGAGCGCCTCTTTCACCTCGTCCGGGAAGTCCGGGCGACTGCTGAGGGCATCACACTCCAGCCCCAGCGCGTAGAGGGTCTGAATCGTCCCGTCGTGCAGGTCATGCGCGATACGCGCCCGCTCCTCCAGGAGGAACAGTCTCCCGTGCCGTTCCCGGGCCAGCGCGTAGGACACGCTGACCGCGGCCTGGAGCGAAAGCACGGCGGCGGCAGCCTCATCGGCATCCGAAAACGGCGGGCTCCCCGCCTCCCTCGTCATATAGAGCGAGCCGATGGTCCGGCCACCGGCCCTGATTGGGACGCCGAGAAACACGGCCATATCGGGGTGACCGGCCGGCCATCCGGTGAAGTCGGAACTCCGGTGGACGTCGCTGAGGCGCATTGGCCGGTCGTGCTTCGCGAGTTCGCCAAGCAGACCGCGGCCCTTGGGTGGGTCGCCCAGACGCCGCGCCTGCTCCTGCGACATGCCGTCGTAAATGAACCGCGTCAGGACGCCGTCTTCATCGAAGGTAGAAATGGCGGCGTACTTGGCGCCCGTAACCTCGCGGGCGCGTTGCGCCAGCCGCTGGAGTATTTCGGCGAGGTCCTCGCTCGTAGCGAGGATCTCACTGGTCACAGCCATCTCACCGAGGCGCCGCAGCACTTCGGGCTCGCTACCTCGCTC
>CALFYR010000178.1 GCA_937954195.1 uncultured Dehalococcoidia bacterium | reverse complement strand
GGTGACCTGCCGGCGATCAACGACATCTACAACTATTGGGTGGACCGCTCGCCGGCGACCTTCGACCTGGAGCATATGACGCCGGAGTGGCGCGAGGGCTGGTACCGCGAGCGGGTGGATGCCGGCTATCCCGTGTTGGTGGCCGAGGCAGAAGGGCAGATAGCCGGGTGGGTTTGCCTTTCGAAATGGAGCCCGAAGAAGGCCTACGCACGGACGGCCGACGAATCGATCTACATCGCTGACGCGTTCCGGGGGCGAGGCGTGGGGAAGGCCTTGCTCGGTGCGATCCTCGATGAGGCACGGCGCATGGAGCTGCATGTGGTGATGGCGGGCGTGGTCGCCTGCCAGGAGGCGAGCCTGGCGTTGCACCGCTCGCTCGGCTTCGTGGAGGCGGGACGGTACGAACACATGGGGTTCAAGCTTGGCGAATGGCACACGCTCGTATGGCTCCAGCGGCACCTCTGGCGGGAGTAACGGCGCGAGCTAGGCATCGGACGGTGCGGCGGAGACCGCGTGAATGGCCGCCGCGAGCGAGACGAACGTGAACGGCTTCTGTACGAACGTGAGGTGTGGGTCGCCGGCCACGTCGGGCGGCAGTTCCTGGAATGTGTACCCGCTCATCAGCACCACCGGGAGACTCGGGTAGGTGGCGCGAATCTGGCGGAAGGCATCGACGCCGTTCATGCGAGGCATGGCGACATCCAGCAACACCACGTCGAACTCGCCACCCTGAACGGTGACGCAGGCCTCATCTCCATCCGTTGCGTGCTCGACGTCGTATCCGAGGCGCGCGAGCATCCGGGAGGCGACACCGAGCACGGCTTCCTCGTCATCGACAGCGAGTGCGCGGCCGTGGGCGGGGCTTACCACCTCAACAGGCAGCTCCGTGGAGCGTTCGACAGGCGTTGCTGCAGGCAGGACGACGCGAAAGTGTGTCCCTGTACCTGGCTCCGACGTCACGGTGATGGCCCCGCCGTGGGCGCGAAGAATACCGCGGACCGCGGCCAGCCCGAGACCGCGTCCCGGGCCCTTCGTCGAAAAGAACGGTTCGAAGATCTGAGCGAGTGCGGAGGCAACCATCCCCTCCCCTTCGTCGATGACGTCGAGCGTCACGTACGGGCCGGGTACCGCGTCCGATTCGAAGGGAAGCTCCGCCACCTGCTCCTCGGAGAGCTCGCTCACGCCGGTGCGGATGGTGACGGCGCCGGGGCGGCCGGCTGTGGCATCGATGGCGTTGGTAAGGAGGTTCATGACGACCTGGCGGACCTGGGTCTCATCCCCCTCGACGTGCGGGAGGTGTTCGGCGAGCTCCATGTGAACCGGGGTCTCGCGGCCGCCGATTCGGCGGACGAGGCGCGCAGTCTCGCTGGCCAGTGCTGAGAGATCGAACGTGGAGACGACGAGCCTGCCACGGCCGGCATAGGCAAGAAGCTGCCGGGTCAGGTCGGCGGCCCGGGCCGTGGCGGCTTCGATTTCGCCCAGCGCTTCTTCGGCTTCCGCGTGTCCGTTGGTGGAGAGACGGGCGAGGCTGGCGTTTCCCGCGATGGCCATCAGCAGGTTGTTGAAATCGTGTGCGACCCCGCCCGCGAGCAGGCCGATACTTTCGAGGCGCTGGGCGTCGGACATCTTGCGTTCGAGAGCGAGCCGCTGCTCCTCCGCACGCGCCCGTTCGGTGATATCGCGGACGAGGAGGTGGACGGCCGGTCCCTGGCGCGTCGTCACCGAGCCGATCGAAACCTCCGCGAGCCGCCGCGCACCATCGGACGCCCGAATGGCGGACTGGATCCTGGAGCCCCCGCCCGGACGTGCATCTTCGGCGATCTGCCGGGCTTCGGCTGCCAACTCTGCCGGGAGGGCCAGGTCCAGGGCCATACCGCCCGGACCGGGCTCCTGCTCCCAACCGAAGAAGGCCCGTGCCGCCGCGTTCGCGAACGTGACGCGTCCTTCACGCACGAGCACGATGCCATCGGAAGCGGATTCGACGACCCTGCGGAATTGCTCTTCCGAGCGTTCGAGCGCGGTTAGCATCGCATTGATATCGCCAGCGAGCCGCGCAATTTCGTCGGTCCCGGAGGAATCGAGCCGCGCGGTGAGATCTCCCTTTTGGCCGAGACGGCCCATGGCGTGGCCCAGGCGGCCAAGACGGCGGAGAACCAGGACTTCGAGAAGAAGGAACGTGACCACCGCAAACCCGAACCCTGCGGCACCAACCCCAATGACCAGGGCCGTGGTGGTTGCGCGGCCGCGGCTGGCGATGTCCCTCGGGAGTTCGACCTCGAGCGTATAGCCGGCATCGCCACCGCTCACCGGGATACCTTCGCGGGCCAGCAATCGGCTGTCAGAAAGCTCGATGACTTCCCGGTCTGAAGACCCGGCGCTCACCGCAAGGTCCAGGAGCGTGGTCTCGCTCAGGCGTTGGATGGCCGTGTCGTCGATGTAACGACCCATGACGAGGACCGCGGGCGCGGGCCCATCGCCAAGGCTAGTGAACACGGGGTGGGCCGCATACGCCAGCGGCGCCGCTGAAAGCCCGAGGACGCCGGACGATGTGTATTCGCCGAGTTCTTCCTCGCTGGAGGGAATCTGCAGATAGCCGACGAGTTCGGATGGGAACGGCAAAGGAGCGCCGGTTTCGCGGTCCTCGCTCCGCACGAGGATCGGCGAACCGTCAGCGCCGATGATGGCGAACAGACTCAGTTCCAGCGCTTCCAGCGTGGCGACATCAACGTTGGACGTGATGTAGGCGGGATCGCGCGTCTCGATGTAGGCGTACGTGTCATCCCACTCGGCCCAGTCCAGCACTGAGCGTTCGAGTCGCTCGACCTCGCGGTCGATGGCATGTTGGGCACGTTCGAGATCGGTCTCGGCCGCAGCGGTTTCAAGGTCGTCGAAACCATCGCGGATGACCGTCCGGGAGAGGACCTCGGTGGTGAGCACGAGGCCGAACGCAACGGCAATCACGATTGCTGCGGTGGTTCGACGGATGGTCACAGGGTCTCCCGGTGCGACCGCTCGCAGCTAGCCTCGCGTGGTAGATATCGGCCACGTGAAGCCTTGAGCCGATCTCCGGATGGCGAAATCGGGAAAACCCCTTAGCCCGTCACCTTTCTTGGGTCTCGCGCCATTCGTAGAGTGACAACCGCCGTGCGCGATGCAAAGGACGAGGCCCATGCCTCCCGCGATCCTCTCGATCCTGAAGCCGAAGCGCTTGCCCGGCGCGCGGCCGCGCGTGACCGCGAGGCGTGGAGCATTGTGTTCGACCGGCACTGGAACGCCGTCTACCGGTTCGTCCGCTACCGGGTGGGCGCTCCGGAGCAGGCCGAAGACATCGCGTCGCAGGTGTTCGAGGTGGGTTTTTCGAACGCGGAGCGGTTCGACTTCCAGGGTGTCCCAATCGAGGGATGGCTCATGGGGATCGCCAGGAACCTGGTGCGCGACCACATCAAGAAGCTTGCGCGCCGGGGCATCCACGACGAATTCAATGATTCCTTCGACCTTCCCGAAGCCGACCCGACTGAGTTGGCCGGGCTCCGAAAGGACCTTGCCGAGGCGATGGGCGAACTCACGGGCGACCAGCGGCAGGTGTTGGAGTTGCGGTTCCTGCTCGATCGGCCGGTCGCGGAGACTGCGATGCTAATGGGCCGTTCAGAGGAAGCGGTGAAGACGCTCCAGCGGCGGGCGCTGGCGGCGATGCAGCGAGCGCTCGGTGGACCGGGCTACGCGGAAGGTGGTGGAGGATGACGCCGGACCGGATGGATGACCTGCTCGACCGCGCACTCGAATCCGGGGCTGTCCCGGAGGATGCGGCGGAAGACGAGCGCGCCGAACTCGAGCGGCTGCTCGCCGCTGCGGGCGCGCTGCGCACCGAGCGCACACAGATCGACGCAGAGGCGGCTGCTGCGAAGCCAATCGCCCGCGCGAGGTTCCAGCGGGCCATCGGAGATGTCGCGCCGCAAACGGCTCGCCCCGCGCCGAAGCGGCGAGGCCGTTTCGCCTTCGGGTTCGGTGCGCTTGCGGCCGCGGTGGCGGTGCTGGTCGTCGCGGTCGTCGCCATCCAGCCATTCGGCGGCACGCAAACGGCTTCAGCGCTGAGCATCGATGACTACGTGCAGGTGCCCGGCGTGGTGACTGCCACCAGCGGCAGCACGGTGACGCTCAGCTCGCCCGAGTTCGGCGATATGGAAGTGCTGATTTCGGAGCTGACCTCCGTGGTGGACGGCGAGGCGACCTCCGAGCTGGGGAATGTGCGGCAAGGCGAGACGGTGCTGGTCAGCGGCCTGGTAAGGCGGGCCGAAGCGAACAACGTGCAGATTGACGCGCGGACGCTCGCGCTGGCCGTCCGAAAGCCGGTCGCCCCCGGGCGGGC
>CALFYR010000177.1 GCA_937954195.1 uncultured Dehalococcoidia bacterium | reverse complement strand
CCTGGCGGTGGGGGTTGGGACGGGTTAGAAGTTGGGCGGACGCTTCTCTGTCAGAGCGGCTACGCCTTCGCGGTAGTCGGCGGTGCGGGTCATTTCGAGGAGGAGTGCTTCGGATTCGGCGACTGATGCGCCGATGTCGCGGTGGTAGTCGAGGAACAGCTGGCGGCGGGTGGCGGCCATGGATGACGGGGCAACCGTGGCGATGAGGTTGGCGGCGTAGTCGCGGGCGGCGTCGAGGACGTCCTCGGGCGGTAGTACGCGATAAACGAGGCCGATTTCGACGGCTTCTTCGGCGAGGAAGACGCGGCTGGAGAGCAGGAGTTCGTGAGCGCGGGAGCCGCCGATAAGGCGGGGTAGTAGCCAGGAGAGGCCATATTCGGCGGGGAGACCGAGTTTGCCGTGGGCCGTCGTGAGCTTGGCCCCGGCAGCCGCGAAGCGGACATCGGCGTAGCAGGCGATCACGAGGCCGACCCCCGCGGCGGGCCCGTTGATGGCGGCGATGATGGGCTTCGTCAGGCCGAAATGGAAGGCGAAGTTCTGGTCGAATTCGGGGCGGACGCCGAAGCCGGGTCTGGCGATGTCCGCCGGGATGCCGGCATCGTAGCCGCCTTTTTCGACGTGGCCTTCGAGCGCCTGAGAGTCGGCGCCGGCGCAGAAGCCGCGGCCCGCACCGGTGAGTACCACCACGCGCACCTCCGGGTCCTGCTCCGCCTGCTGGAGGCACCAGCGGTATTCGGCGTGCATGCGGCCGGTCCATGCGTTGAGGCGGTGCGGCCGGTTCAGGGTGATGGTCGCGATGCGCCCGGCGACCTGGTAGGTGGTGGCCTTGAGTTCCATGGCGGGATTGTAGCCGCCGACCGTTCACGGGGGCGCGGGTACGATACGGATGATGAAGCGACTGCGGGATCGGATTCGAGGCTTCGGGCCCGCAGCGCAGTATTTCGCGTGGCGGGGCGTATCGGCAGTGGTGGGCCGGCTGCCCCTGCGGGTGGCGTACGGCGTGGCGGCGGCGCTTGGAACGGCGGGGTACTACACCTGGCCGCGAGGGCGCCGTTCAATGCTGGCGAATTACGCGGTGGTGCTGCCCGGGGCCTCGAAGGCGGAACGGGAGCGGGTGGCGCGGCAATCGCTGGTCAACTACTGCAGGTACCTGGTGGACTTCATCAGGTTTCCCAGGGCCACGCCGGCTGACGTGTCGGCGAGCGTCGGAGGAGCGCCCGAGTACGAGCGGTTGGCGCGGGAGATGGAAGGTGGCCGAGGCGTTGTGGTGGTCTGTATGCACTTCGGGAACTGGGACGCTGGGGCCGGCGCGACAGCGGCGCGGGGCTTCCCGGTGAGCGTGGTGGCGGAAACGTTCGGAGATGCGCGGCTGGACGGGATGGTAGTGGGAGCGCGGGAACGCCTGGGGATGCGCGTACTCAAGCTCGAGTCGGCGGGGCCCTCACTGTTACGTGTGTTGAAGAAAGGCGAAGTGCTGGCGTTGCTGGTCGACCGTCCGCTGGAGGGGGAAGGGGTGCGCGTGCCGTTCTTCGGTCGCGAGATTGAGGTCCCGGCGGGCCCGGCGCGGCTGGCGCTTCGAACGGGAGCGAAGGTGCTCCCGACGGCGTTCCCGAGGATCGTGCGGGGGCGAGCGGAGTTCGAGACGTGGTGTGACTGGGGCATCGAACTGCCTGACTCGGGGGACGCGGCCGAGAACGTACGGTTGCTAACGGCGCAAATCGTCGCGGCGCACGAGCGGTTCATCCGCGAACGTCCGGACCAGTGGTACATGTTCCGGCGGATGTGGCCGGAGAGGCGTGGAACATGAGCCGGCTGCGGTTCATGCGGATCGCGCAGCCAGTGATGGCGCGGTTCCCGGGAGCCTCGTACCGGCTGGCGAGCGTGGCCGGGTGGGTGGTGTGGAACACCCGGCGGGACCTGCGCCGGCGAGTCATCCGGAACCTCCGGCCGGTGTGCGGGGGTGACCGCCAGCTGGCGCTGCGGGAGGGGCTCCGGTCCGTGCAGAACGTGGCGCGGTACTTCGTGGACCTGGCGAGCCTGCCGCGGCGGGACATGAGCCGGTTCGAGGCGGAACACCTGGAGGTGTTCCATGCCGAGCGGCTGAAGGCGTTGGATGAGCCGGGGCCGATCATTATCGTCAGTGCGCACTCGGGAAATGCGGAGCTGGCGATCCAGGCCATCGCGGCGCGTGGGCGGCCGTTCGTGGCGCTGGTGGAAGCACAGGAACCACCGGAGTGGTCGGCGTTTATGCTGGGTTTGCGGACGGCGAACGGCGCCCGGTTCGTGGAGGCATCGAACGGCGGGCTACGCAGGGCGCTCATGGCGCTGAGGGATGGTGAGGTGCTGGGGATGATGGCGGACCGAGACATCCAGGGGACGGGTGTTTGCGCGGAGGTGTTTGGGCGGAAGGTGCTGCTGCCGCGCGGGCCGTGGGACCTGGCGAGGCGGTACCAGGCGACGGTGCTCCCGATCTTCAGCGGACGAAAGCGGCGGGACCAGTTCCGCGTGTGGGTCGGCGAGCCGTTCGTGCTCCAACGAACTGACGACGAGGCAGCGGACATCTCGGCGGCCGTGGCGCGGTACGCCGGTCTGTTGGAGCGGCACCTTCGGCGCGACCCCGGACAGTGGATGGTGCTCGAAGACTTCTGGAGGAAGCATCGCTGTGGGTAAGGCCGACCTCCACATCCACACGCGCGTCTCCGATGGAATGGCGAGCATCGAACAGGTGCTGGAGTACGTCGAGCACAGCACGGACCTGGACGTGATCGCGGTCACCGACCACGAGGATGTGACCGGGGGCCTGCGGGCGAGGGAGTTGGCGGCGAAGCGAAACTACCGGTTCGAAGTCGTGCCGGGCGCAGAGGTGACGACGCGGCAGGGTCACGTACTGGCGTGGTTCATCGAGCAGAATCCGCCGAGCTTCCGCAGCGTAGAATCGACGCTTGAGATGATTCACGCCCAGGGGGGATTGGCCGCGGTACCACATCCGCTTAGCTGGCTCACGCGATCCGTGAGCGGAAGGACGCTCGACAGGTTGTGGCAGCGGGCGGAGGCTGCTGTGGGGTTCGACGCCATCGAGCTGTGGAACCCGAGCCCGGCCGGACTTCGCACGCAGGCGAAGGCGGCGATGGCGAACGACGAGCGGTGGGGGCTGCCGGTGGTTGGCAGTAGCGATGCGCATCACCTGCCGCACGTCGGGACAGGGTGGACCGAGTTCGAGGGGACCACGGCGGAGGAACTACGGCACGCGATCCTCGCCGGGAAGACGGCGGGTGGGATGACGCGCTATCCGTCGGCGCGGGAGGTGGGCTACGGGAACCTGGCGGCGGGCCTGGCGTGGGGTTACCTGGCGACGCCACGGAAGATGCTCCGGGGGCGATGGCGGCGATGAAGATTGCCCTGGTTTCGCCGTACGACTGGTGCGTGGAGGGCGGGGTGAAATCCCATATCCGGCACCTTGCCGAGTGCTTCCGGGAGTGGGGGCACGAGGTGCACATCTTCGCGCCCGCTTCGAACCGGCGGCTCGCCGAGGACGAGATCACGGTGATGGGGAGGCCGCGGCCGATGCGCGTGAGCGGTTCGGTGGCGCGCATCACGTTCAGCTGGAAATCACCGGAAGTGAAGCGTGTGCTGGAGCGGCACCACTTCGACGTTGTGCACCTGCACGAGCCGCTGATGCCGCTGCTTCCATACCATTTTCTGCGCTATTCGAAGGCGGTTAATGTGGGCACGTTCCACGCGGCGAAGGACCGGGGTAACCGGTTCTACGGGTATACGACGCCGCTCACGAAGCGGTGGTTCCGCAAGATCGAGGGGAAAATCGCCGTGTCACCGGCGGCGGGCAAGCTCGTGAGCCGCTACTTCGCCGGCTACTACAACATCATCCCGAACGGGATCGATTACGAGCACTTCGCGGGACCGGCCGAGCCGTTCGATGAGTTCATGGACGGGAGTTCCAACATCCTGTTCGTCGGGCGGCCGGAGAAACGAAAGGGCCTGCGTTACCTGCTGCGCGCTTACCTGCGGGTGCGGGAGCAGATACCGAACACGCGGCTGATCGTGGTTGGCGCCGGGGATTTCAGCCGGTACGAGCGGATCATGGCGCCATTCCCGGACGTGGTGTTTCGGGCGAACGTGCCGTATGGCGACCTACCCCGGTACCATCGCAGCAGCACGGTGTTCTGCTGTCCGAACACCGGCAACGAAAGCCAGGGGTACGTGCTTCTGGAGGCGCTCGCCTCCGGAGACGCGGTGGTCGCGAGCAACATTGAGGGGTTTGCCGGGGTGATGACGCACGAGAAGGAAGGCTTGCTGGTGCGTCCCAAAGACCCGGATGCACTCGCCCAGGCAATTGTGCGGCTGATTCGGAACCCCCGGGAGCGCGCCGAGTTCGGTGCGAAGGGGCGCGCGCTGGCGGAACACTACAGCTGGGACAACGTGGCGCACCGGGTGATGAGTTACTACGAACGACTGCTTTACCAGCGAAACCTGGTGGTGGAAACGCAAAGCCGCCGCAAGCATGCCGTTACGGCGGGCGGTGGCGAGTAATGCCGATCAACATCCTGCCGCAGCGGCTGCCGCAGAACGTTCAGCACAAGATTGGGTCGACGGTTGGGGGGTTCGGGATCACACCGAACATGATTTCGCTGTTCGGCGTGGCTGGGAACGTATTCGCCGCCTGGCTGATCACGCAGGAGCAGCTTATCTGGGCGGGGATTGTGTACTTGTTCTTCTCGGCGCTGGACCTGGTGGATGGTGCTGTGGCGCGGGCCACGGGACTTGCGAGCCCGTTCGGGGGCGTGTTCGACGCCGTGCTGGACCGTTCGAGCGAGGCAATCGTGCTGGCGGCGTGCGCGTGGTACTTCGCGGAGCGCGGCGAAGACTGGCAGGTAGGTTTCGCGTACGGCGCGTTGTTCGGAAGCATCGCGGTAAGTTACATGCGGGCCCGGGCGGAAGTCGTGGGGCTCTCGATGCGGGAGGGCCTGTTCCGTCGGCAGGAGCGGGTGGCGCTGCTGGGATTGGGGTTGTTGTTCAACGGGCTGACGGTGGTCATTGCGGTGCTGGCCGTGTTGTCGAACCTGACTGCGTTGCAGAGGTTCTGGATGCTGCGGAGCGGGTTGAGAGACTAGACCTGTTAGGTCTGGGTATGGGGGCTGGCGTAGGCGTTCC
>CALFYR010000176.1 GCA_937954195.1 uncultured Dehalococcoidia bacterium | reverse complement strand
CAGCTCGTTGTCCGTCTGCCGGATGATGCCGCCCTGGAAGTCGGTCGCGAACTCGGCGATGAACTTCCCGGTGCCAATCTGGCCCACCACCTGCTGGATGCGGGCAGTGATGGGCGCGGGGATCGCCGCCTGCTGGCTAAGGAGGACGTCGGCGAACGGCTGCTGGCTGGCAAACTCGCGCTTGTAGCCCGCCGTGTTCGCGTTCGCAATGTTGTTCGCCAATACGTCCTGGTAGCGCCAGGCCGCTTCCATCGCGGTGAATGCGCTATACAGTCCCTTGATCATGGCGCGACCTCCGGTTCTTCGTGCGGATGACGGCGAGGGCGAGCCCGCCCGCGCCAAGCATGACGAGCGCAACCCGAAGCAGCTTCTGCTGCATCGAAAGGGGCTCAGGTTCGCCGGTATTCGGCAGTGTTCCGGGGCGGACATCGCCTGTGGTGTCGCCCGTGTCGTCGTTAATCAGCGTGAAGCGCCCGGCGATCGATACCTCACTCGGCACCGAACCTTCCGGCGAGGCCGGGCCCCGCGCGCCGATGAAGAAGAGCGTGTAGTCGAAGCGGCTGAGCCCTTCGAGCTTCGTGTCCAGCACGCCGATGCCAGCGGCGTTCGGGGTAATGTCGCCGACCTTGAAGGTCGCGCCGTCCGGCGCCTTCAGCCAGCCTTCGTAGGTGCGGGCCGGGTCCGGCGGCAGGTTCTTCACGTCAACGCGGGCATAGCCTTCGGCGAAGCTGAATTCCAACACGCCTTCCGCGTCCTCGGGCCCGTAATTCGAAACGCCCTCAAGGTACGTGAGCTTCACGAGCTGCGGCACGCCATTCGCGCGCACGAAGCTCGCCGGGATGAGCAGCATCCCCAGCAGCAAGGCCATTCCGGCCGCGAATCGGCAGGCACGCAGGTGCATTAGCTTGCGATCCCCTGGCGGCGCAGCAGCAGCCGCACTTCTTCTTCGCTCTTGCGCATCCGCCGCGCGAGTTCGGTCACGTCCACGCCGTACTCCGAAACGCGCTGGGCGATGGTGCCCGCTTCCGCGCGGAGCGCCGCGCGAGCCGGGTTCGCGGCGGCCGGGGTCGAGCCATAGGCCTGGCGCGCGGCACGAGCGGCCGTGGCAGTCGGCAGCTCCGTTGGAGCCGTCATCTGGTGGACACGGGCGGCCTGGCGCTTCGGCCGGGCGGCGCCGCCGCTCCGGAGCGACTGCACCTGCGTGTACAGGTAGAAGATGGCTCCGAGGCAGACGAGCTGCGAGATGGCGAGAAGGGCGATGGCGTCGTTCATGGTTGTTCGGTGCTCCTAGGCGCGTTCGCGGGCGAGCCGGGCGCGGAGGCGGCTGAGCGCCCGCCCGTGCAGCTGGCACACCCGGGATTCGGAAATTTCGAGAATCTGGGCGATTTCCTTCATCGTCATCTCGTCCCGGTAGTAGAGGCTGACGATGAGCCACTCCCGCTCAGGAAGGCCTTTCACGGCGCCGGTCAGCGCATCCAGCATCTGGCGCTTCTCAAGCCGCTGCGTGAAATCTTCTTCGTTGGGGTCGGCAGGCAGCTCGGTAGGCGCCGCGCCGTCGTCGTTCGTATCCCGGTCCAGCAGGCCATCGAGCGAAACGGTGACCCAGCTGCAGTCAACCAACATGGTGTTGTACTGCTCGATGGTGAGGCCCATGGCCGTGGCGACCTCTTCATCGGTGGGTTCGCGGCCGTTCTCCAGCGTGAACGCCTGCGTCACCTGAGCCAGCTTCTTCGCCTTCTGGCGGACCGAACGGGGCAGGCGGTCGAGCGCGCGCAGGGCATCGATAATCGAGCCCCGGATGCGGCTGATGGCGTACGTCTCGAACTTCACGCCCTTGCTGCCGTCGTAGCGGTCCAGCGCCTCGATGAGGCCGATGGTGCCGTAGCTCAGGATGTCCTCGTAATCGAGGATGGCCGGGAGGCCGATAGCCAGGCGGCCGACGACGTACTTCACCAGCGGTGCGTACTGCTGGATGGCGGCGTCGCGGTCCATCGCCAGGGGTTGAGCTTCACTTGCCACGGCCATCGGGCATCTCCTTTAGCGGCTATTCCGCCGGTTCGGTTTCGGTGAGGTTCGATTCGGGCTCCGCCTTCAGCGGCGCCCGGTAGGGTGTGGTTAGCAGCACCGCCTCGGCGCCGAACGCCAGGCAGACGACGATGACGAAGAAGAAGACGGAGCGCAGGAGCGCGTAATCGAGCGAGAATCCCGCGCGCAGGCCCAGCCACACGCTGATGACCGCGACGGCGGCGGCCAGATACGTGCCATAACGTGCAACCGCGAAGGGAGGGAATGGGCTCATAGCTGGCCGCGCCTCCGCATTTCAAGCTGCCGCCGCATCATGTAGCGGGCGATGATGTCCCGGTGCCCACGAGAGATGTCGGTGAACTCGCAGTGCACGCGCCGCATCCGGTTGCCGAGCATCGGCTCGCGGACGAAGGTCACCCGCATCCGCGCCTGGATTTCACCCGCTTCCGGAAGCTGCGCCTTCACGCCGAGCCGTTCGCCGACCAGGACCAGGTCCTTCGTGGTGACGCAACAGCCGCCCTCGCTGAGGTCCACGATGATGCCCTCGAGGGGTTCTTCCGTGGTCGGCATTTCCGGATCGATGACCAGCCGGTAGAGCGCGTCAGCTTTGATGGCGGCCGGCAGGCGATAGTTGCGCCGGCGCTCCGTGCTATCGATGTCGCCGGGCAGGCGGAGGTACTCGTGAATCCCGTCCGCGCTGTGACCGCTGACTTCGGTTACGAACTGCCAGCGGCGCTGGTTGAAAATGTAGTGCGCGTGGACGAGCGTACCCACGGCAAACGGCCGCGGCCGGAGGCCCCGCATCGGCACGAGGATGTGGATGTTCTCGCCGTCCACCTCTTCGATGCGGGTAACGAGCGACTCGCCTTCGGCGCGTGATGACACGTCGAGACGCAGCGTGGTGCCGGGCAGCAATCCCTGGGCCATGAAAGGATTCTTACGCTGTGGCAACGAGGCGCCCATTGGTCGTCTCCCGTGAACGTGTAGTGAAGACCCCTGATGCGAGCGTGAGGGGATCCGCAACTTCGATCCCTGTCGCTACGTCTCGTCCGGAGGATAGGAACGCCATTCCCAACCCTGTCTCAACAACCAGGGAGAGGGCGGGGATCAAGTCGGTGGCAAGATCGGAGAAGGTGATCACTGCCCCGGCGCTCTCGCGGATATCGGCGAGCTGGCGCGCGGCTGCGGCGCTGTTCCAGTGGGCCGGGATAGCCGCATACGCGAAGTGCTGCACACCGGGGATCGGAGGCGGCGCCCAGCGGCCCGCGGGGACGTCAACGAAGATGCAGGCGCCCTTGGGGGCCTTTGTCACGGTGTGCACCAGGTCCTGGGGTGCGAATGCGTCGAACACCTCGACGCCGATCGCTTCGCCATAGGCGTGGACCTGCTCCCGGCCGCCCGTGCGGGCCATGTCCGCCGCCACCAGGATGGCGTGCCGTCCCGCATCGGCGCAATCCAGCGCCATGCGCATCAGCGCCGTCGTGCGGCCCGAACCGGGCGCGCCCTGGATCGTGATGATCGCGGTGCGGCCGTCGACCGGGTACTGGGCCTCCCGGGAGGCGAGGAACTCGCCCAGGGCCTGTTCGGCATCGGTCAGTTCCGGGTGGCGGTTCGCCACCGTGTGCGCGGCTTCGGTGCTGAATCCCGCGGCGAGCAACCGGCTGGCGACACCCGGCGGCATCGGCGCGAACCGCTCGAGTTCGGCGGCGGGCGCCTGTGGAGCCGCCTGCGGCGTCTCCGGCCTGGGACGCGTCACGATCTTCGGCCGCGGGCGGAACTCCATCGGTGGGGGCGGCGCGACATGCGGCGCCTGGAACGGCTCTATCGAATCCTCGAACGCGCCGGCCTCATCGAAGTTGGCGCTGATCTCTTCGTACTCGTTGTCGTCGAACGCGGCCCCATACACCGGCTGTGGCGGGGCGGGAACGAACCCCTCCAGCCATTCGGGCTCCGGCTGCGAAACCGGCGATTCCCACTGCGGCTCGGGCGTTTCCTGCGCGCGTTCGCGCGATGCAAGGTCCTCCAGGTCGCCGATGGTCAGCCCGCGGCTCGTTTCGACCCGGGCGAGGAGCCCCTGTGCAATCGACCGCTGCATCGCCACCGAGATCTCCGCCTCGGCGCCAGCGGCGGCCGCGATCACTTCGATCAGTGGTTCGGCGTCGTCACGCATCAACGAGCGTGTGCTCACGATGACCGCGTCGGGCCCGAGCTCGTTCCGGACCCGGACGAAGATCCGGGCCATGTCGTTACCGAGAAAGCGCTTCGTTTCCAACGTTCACCTCGATATTGCCGACGGCTTCAACAGCGGTCTGGGATGTGACTTCCGCGAAGGAAAGGACGACGACGTTCGGCAGGCGGCGTTCCAGCAGCCGCCGAAGCGCCAGCCGGATGCGCGACGAACAGAGGATGATCGGGTCCCGGCCGGAGGCCGCGATGCGCTCGATCTCGGTCGCCACGACGCCGATGAGCCGCTGCGATTGCCACGGGGCCATCGCGATCTGGTTGCCGTGGTCTGTCTGCTGGATCGACTGCGCGATCTCGTCTTCCGTGCGCGGCCCCACGGTGATGACGTGGAGCGTGCCTCCATCGTCGGCGTATTGCCGGCTGATCTGGCGGGCGAGCGCCGCCCGGGCGTATTCCGTGAGCAGGTCGATATCGCGGGTGACGCGGCCTTGGGTGGCCAGCGTTTCGCACACACTGACCAGGTCCCGGATGGAGACGCGCTCTGCCAGCAGGTTCTGCAGCACCTCCTGCACCTCGCCCACGGTGAGCGTCGAAGGCACGAGGTCTTCCACCAGCGCCGGGTATTCCTGGCGGAGGTTCTCCAGCAGGTTCTGCGTGTCCTGGCGGCTCAGCAGGTCCGGGGCGAAGCGCTTCACCAGCTCGGTCAGGTGGGTCGCCAGCACGGATTCGGCGTCCACCACGGTGTAGCCGAGCAGTTCGGCGCGTTCCTTGTAGGCCGGGGTAATCCACTTCGCGGGAAGGCCGAACGCGGGTTCGTGCGTCTCGATACCCGGGATGTCGCCTTCGGCGGTACCCGGGTCCATCGCGAGGAACTGCCCCGGCTGCAACGTGCCGCGCGCGATCTCAACGCCGCGCAGCTTCACCACGTAAGCGTTCGGCGCGTGCTGCAGGTTGTCGCGGACCCGTACGGTCGGCAACACCACGCCAAGGTCCAGGGCAAGCTGCCGCCGGATCATGGTGATGCGCCGCAGCAACCCGCCCCCGGCCTGTTCGTCGACGATGGGGATCAGGCCGTAGCCAACCTCCACCTCGAGCGGGTCGATGTTCATCATCTGGATGACCTGCTGCGGGCCAAGCTGCTCGGGTTCGGGCGCGGGCGCCGGCACTGCCGCGAGGGCCGCTGCCGCTTCCTGCTTCTGCCCGCGGGAGATGAGGTACCCGCCCGCCAGGGACATGCCGGCCACCGCGAAGAACGGGAGCTTCGGCAGGCCCGGCATCATCCCGAAGACGGCGAGCATGAACCCGGCCACGTACAGCGGCCGAGCCTGCATCGTCATCTGCGAGAACATCTGCGTACCAAGGTTCGTATCGCCCGCCGCCCGCGTCACGATGATGCCGGTTGCGGTCGAAATCAGGAGCGCCGGCAGCTGCGAAACCAGGCCGTCGCCGACGGTGAGGGTGGCATACAGGTTCAGCGCATCGCCCGGGCCGGTGCCCTGCTGGAACACGCCGATGCTCAGGCCACCGATGATGTTGATGAGGATGATCACGATGCCCGCGATGGCATCGCCCTTCACGAACTTGCTCGCGCCGTCCATGGCGCCGTAGAAGTCCGCTTCCTGGCTGATCGCCTTGCGACGCTCGCGCGCCTGGTTCTCGTCGATAAGCCCCGCGCCAAGGTCGGCGTCGATCGCCATCTGCTTGCCGGGCATCGCGTCCAGCGTGAACCGCGCCGCCACTTCCGCCACGCGCCCGGCGCCGTTCGTGATCACGACGAACTGGATGACCACCAGGATGAGGAACACCACCAGGCCGACGATCAGGTTGCCGCCCACGACGAAGTCGCCGAAGGAGGCGACCACTTCGCCGGCGTCCCCGTTGAGCAGGATCAGGCGCGACGTGGACACATTCAGCGCCAAACGGAAGAGCGTGGTGATGAGCAGCAACGACGGGAAGACCGAGAACTTGAGCGGCTCGGACGTATAGACCGCGACCAGCAGGATGATGACCGAGGCGGCGATGTTCACCGTGAGCAGCAGGTCCAGCAGTGCCGGCGGCAGAGGGATGATCATCATCCCGACGATCAGGATGATGCCGGCGGCGAGCATCACGTCGGTCTGGCCAAGGAGGCGGCCAATGCCGCTCGGGGCGGGGCGCGCGGCAGTCTGGACGGTCATGCGTTACCCCTTGCCTGCGCCGGGCGGCGCGCGAACGGCTTCTTGGCGCGGATGGCGTACACCCAGGCCATCACCTCGGCCACCGCGTGGAACAGGTGCGCGGGGATGTACTGGCCAATCGGCACGGACTTGTGCAGCGCGCGCGCCAGCGGCGGCTCTTCGAGCACGGGCACGCCGTTCTTCATCGCAACATCACGGATGCGGAAAGCCAGGTGATCCTGTCCCTTCGCGACGACCATCGGCGCCTGCATGGTCACCGGGTCGTACTTCAGTGCCACCGCGAAGTGGGTCGGGTTGGTGACCACGACGTCCGAGGTCTTAACCGCGCTGATCATGCGGTTCATCAGCTGCTGGCGGCGGCGGCGAATGGCTGCCCGCACCTGAGGGTCGCCGTCCGACTCTTTCATCTCCTGCTTCAGCTCTTCCTTCGTCATCATCAACTCCTTGATGTGGCGACGGCGCTGCCACGCGTAATCGAGGAGCGCCATGATGAAGAGCGCGAACGTCGAGTAGAGCGCGATATCGAAGCCCATTTCGGCCAGACGACGGGTGCCTTCGCCCACGCCGAGCTGCTGCAGCCCGACAATCTCCGCGAACTGCGACTTCATGGTGATGTAGACGACGACGCTGACGATGGCGAACTTCGCGAGCGACTTCCCGAGCCGCATCAGCGCTTCCATCGAGAACTGGCGCTTCAAGCCCGAACCCGGGTTCACGCGCTTGAACTGCGGCTTCAGGCTCTGGCCGCTCAGCAGGAGACCCGTCTGCGCGACATTGAACGCGATACCAGCCAGCGCGAGCATCCCGAGCATCGGCATAAGCGCGAGCAGGCCCTGTTGGAAGATGTGGCGCATCATCATCGCCGCGGCCTGCGGGGTGAGTTCCTCACCGTGCGCCTGGCCCAGGCCCTCATGCAGGAACACCTGCATGTTCTGCCACAGCTGCGGGCCCAGCCAGCGCATGCCAAGCACTGCCACCAGCAGCACGCCGATCGATACGACCTCTTCGCTGCGAGCGACCTGGCCCTTCTGGCGGGCGTCTTTGATCCGTTTTGGAGTTGGGGCCTCTGTCTTCTCTCCGGCGGCCATTAGCGGGCGCCTCCAAGCAAGACCTGGGAAGAACCGGCAAGGCCCGTGCCGAGCAGTCCGCCCATCAGCGAAATCGTGGCCGGCAGAGCCGCCATCATGACCAGGATTCCGACGCCAATCTTGATCGGTGCGCCGACGATGAGGACCTGCATCTGCGGCACCGTCCGCGAGACGATGCCCATGCCGAGATCAGTCAGGACCAGCGCCGCCATTACCGGCAGCGCCAACCGGACCGAAGTCACCGTCAGCCCGGCGACCAGCGAGGTGATACCTGCCGGCGTGAGCGAGAACGGGTCGAACCCGCCAAGCGGGATCGCCACCAGCGTCTCGGAAAGCGTCATGACCACCAGGTGGTGGCCGTTGATCGTGAAGAACACGAGGGTGACGAGGAGCGAGTAGAACTGTTCGAACGCGCCGAATTCGGTGCCCGTGATCGGGTCGAACACGCCGCCGAGGCCGAAGCCCATCTGCAGCCCGATGATGCGGGACCCCATCTGCAGGCCGATGAACACCAGGTTCATCACGAACCCCAGCGCCAACCCGAACAGCGTCTCCCGGAATGCGTCTTCGATGAGCGGGCCGAAGGTCTGGGGCGGCACCGGCATCCGGTCACCCTGGAGCGGTACCAGCACGAGCGCCATGAACACCGCGAAGCCCACCTTCGTGTATGCCGGGATGCCCCGGTGGCTCAACAGCGGCGAGGACACCAGCATCGCCGATGTCCGCAGCAGGATGAGCAGGAACGAGTAGGTGAACTCGGGCGAGAGGTTCATCTCCATGGTTAGCGCCCATACCCCGCCATGTTCGCGAACAGCCCGGCCGAGAAGTCGAGCATCGTGCCCATCATCCAGGGGCCGAAAATCAGCATCGCCACGAAAACGCCAACCAGCTTCGGCACGAACGTGAGCGTCGCTTCGTTCACCTGCGTAACCGCCTGGATAATGCTGACCACCACGCCGATGACGAGTGTCGTCGCCATGATCGGCGCGCCAATGAGCACCGAAACCCAGAGGGCTTCGCGCATCAGTCCGAGGATGACTGCTTCGTTCAACGTCCTACTCCTACGCGAAGCTGCCTACGAGCGAACCGACGATGAGGTACCACCCATCGACGAGCACGAAGAGCAGGATCTTGAATGGCAACGAAACGATGACTGGCGGCAGCATCATCATGCCCATGCTGAGCAGCGCCGATGAGACCACCAGGTCGATGATGAGGAACGGCACGAACATCACGAACCCCATCTGGAACGCCGTCTTGAGTTCGGAAATGGTGAATGCCGGAACCAGAACGTAGGTCGGGATGTCGTCGACGTTCTGGGGCTTTTCGGTGCCGCTCAGCTTCAGGAACAGGGCCAGGTCCTGTTCGCGCGTTTGCTTCAACATGAACGTGCGAAGCGGCGCTTCGCCGCGGTCGAACGCCTCTTGCTGCGTGATCGTGCCGTTCAGGTAAGGCTGGAGCGCTTCCTCGTTGATCGTCTGGATGGCGGGAGCCATGACGAAGGCGGTGAGGAAGAGCGCCATGCCGATGAGCACCTGGTTCGGCGGCAGCTGCGGGATGCCGATGGCGTTCCGGACGAGCGAGAGGACCACGATGATGCGCGTGAACGACGTGACCATCACCAGGATGGCTGGCGCGAGCGACATGACCGTGATGAGCAGGAGCAGCTGGATTGCCGTGCCGACGTTCTGCTGTTCGGTGCCGGCGATGCCCTGGTTGGGCGGTGCGGGCTGGCCGGACGCGGTCGTCTGCGCAACGCAGCTCGTGAGGGCGAGGAGGGCGAGACCGCCGAGGCCCGCCGCCATCAGTACGCGGCGCTTTCGGCTCCCTCGGATCTTCGGAGTAACTCCCACGCGAATCCCCACCTGAATCTGTGTGGGTTCAGCGTAGGTTCGCCGCTCTGTGCTCTGTATTGGGGGAACCCCCCTCGGGGTAGGCAAGAACCCTCATGGAAGCCTTGCGCGATCCCCGTATTCCTCCACCTGTTTCCACCGATGCGTTCACCCGGCGGTAACTAAGGGCCCCTCTGTGGCGAACTTCATTGCCCACAGCACCCCGGGCGCGAACAATCCGCCCCGTGATCCGCCTCGAACCCGTCACCGCCCTCAACTACGAAACCGCGATCGCACTCTCCCCTGCGCCCGACCAGGCCACCTTCGTCGCCCCGGTCGTCCGCTCGCTGGCCGATGCCTACGCCTACGCGGATCAGGGCGCGCGAGCGCTCGCGGCCATGGTCGATGAAACCATGGTTGGCTTCGTGCTCCTGTTCCCCGACGAATGGAAAGGAGAGCGCGTGTTGAACCTGGTGCGCCTGCTCGTGGACGAGCAGTACCAGGGCAAGGGTTTCGGCAAAGCAATACTGAACGCCGTGATCGATGCGGCGCGCAAAGCCGAACCCTGCCCGGCGCAGGTGAAGCTCTCCGTGGTGCCCGAGAACGCGCGCGCCATCCACGTCTACGAATCCCTCGGGTTCGCCGGCACCGAGATGGAAGACGGCGAACGGGTCATGCTCCGGCCGCTCGACTGAGCACGGTTACGCCGGGGGAGGCACCCGTGTCTTGAACGTGAACGCAGCGGGGCCGGGACCCGTTGCCTTCAGTTCGGCCAGCTTCGCTTCCGCTTCCTCCACGGTCGGTTCGTGTCCGGCGGGCACCCACCAGAGCACGGCGAACGGCTCATCCTCGTGCGTGAACCACTCGCGGCGCCTGCGGTAGTAATCGGTGTGGTGCGAATGGAAGGCGAACTCGAAGAGCGCCTCCGCCGATTCCCACACGCTGAAGTTGATGATGATCCGGTCATCCCCGCGGACGCGGATGGCGGTCGAATCGCCGTCTTCGGTCTGGTGTCGCCACACGAATCCCGGCGCCTCCTCGGCGAGCCGGTTGATCGCATCAATGTTGTTCGTGAAATCGGCAAGGCGCGGGTCGTCGAGCGGCGCGATGAGCCAGGCGATGTTGTACTGGGCAAGGTGGTACCGCTGCGGCATGCCAGCAAGTTTCGCCCGACCGCGATTACCACGGCAATTACGTCGCGCGCTTCACAGTGAATTCGGGTTCCAGGCCGGAAGATCAACGCAGCATCAGATTGAGGAGCACCCGCCATGCCGCGCTGGGAACGCACCATCGATATCAACGCTACCCCGGAAGCCGTTTGGGCCGTCATGGCCGAAATCGAACGCTGGCCGGAGTGGACGCCGTCCATCCTTTCCGTGAAGCCCGTCGGTGACAGTCAGCTCGTCCCCGGCGCGCAGGCGCGGGTCCACGCGAAGGGCACACCCGAAAGCACGTACACGGTGACGGAAGTCTCGCCGAACAGGTCGTTCACGTGGACCACGAGCGTTCGCGGCGCGAAGACCGTCGCGGGGCATGTCATCAGCCCGGCAGGCAATGGCTCGCGCGTCACGCTCTCGGTGGAGGTCGGCGGCCTGGCCGGAACGATCTTCAAGCCGCTCATCAGCAAGACGATCACCACAAACCTGGATCACGAAGCCGAAGGGCTCAAGCGCCGCGCCGAAGCAGCCGCCTGACGGCTGCTAAGCTTGGCGCATGAAGCACGTTCCCCGCGTGTTCGTGCCCGGCCGCATCGCCCCCGGGCCGCTGACCATTGAGGGCGAACCTTCGCGCCACCTCAACACCGTGCTCCGCGTTCGCCCGGGCGATCCGCTCCTGCTTTTCTCCGGTGATGGGAAGGAATGGGCGGCAACAGTCACGTCGGCCGCGAAGAACGGCATCATCGTCTCGGTCGGCGAGGTGGTACGCATGGAGGCTCCGTCACCGGTTGTGCTCGAACTCTGGGCGGCGCCGGTCCGCGCTAACCGCTTCGACTGGCTCGTCGAAAAGTGCGCCGAAGCGGGCGCCGATGTCATCCGGCCGGTCATCACCGAGTTCACGCAGTCGCACGATGCATCGTCCGGCAAGGTCGATCGCTGGCGGCGCATCGTCGTCGAAGCCGGCGAACAGTGTGGCCGCCTCTTCGTCCCCGTCGTCGAACCGCCGGTGCCGCTTCACGCCGCCCTCGATGCCCACCACGGTGTCCTCGTGTACGGGGACCCCGATGGGCCGGCCCCCGCGGAAGCGGCACGCCTCCTCCCGGAACGCGGCCGTCTCGCGCTGGTCATCGGGCCGGCAGGCGGACTTTCGGAAGGTGATACGGCGCTTCTCCGGGCGCGCGGTGCGGTCGGAATGAAATTCGGCCCGCACCTCCTGCGGACCGAGACCGCCGCGCTCGCCGGGGTTGCCCTGCTTCGGGCGCTCGTGGGTTAGGCGGCGTCCTGCGCCGCCGTAAGCGAAGCGAACACTTCGAACCGGTTGCCACCGCCGAGCTTCAGCACTCGCTTTACCTGCGCGACCACGGCGGCCATCTCTTCGTAGCTCATGAGCGCGGCATCGCGCAGCGGCCCTCCGCCGATTGAGCACGTGAGCTGTGCGTCGGGCAGTTTCCCCTCCGGGTCGAACCAGCGTTCAGCCAGTCCGCGCGTCACCACGTGCCGCACGGTGTCGATGTCGTCCGCGTGGACGAGCATGACGAAGTCGTCGCCGCCCACGTGGCCGACGAAGGCTTCGTTCTTGCAGGCGCT
>CALFYR010000175.1 GCA_937954195.1 uncultured Dehalococcoidia bacterium | reverse complement strand
ATGTTCCACCTGATGACGCACGCCTTCTTCAAGGCCCTCCTCTTCCTCGGCTCCGGTTCCGTCATCCACGCGACGCACCACAACCAGGAGATGGACAAGCTCGGCGGCCTCTGGAGCAAGATGCCCATCACGGGCACCACCTTCTTCATAGGCTCGCTTGCCCTGGCAGGCCTGCCGCCGCTCGCCGGCTTCTGGTCGAAGGACGAAATCCTCGTCTACCTCGATGAATACACCGGCGCATGGGCGCTCATCCTGCTCGGCTTCGCCGCCATCATGACCGCTTTCTACACCACCCGGCTCTTCATCCGTACCTTCATGGGCGAACCGAAGGACAAGCACGTCCACGAACACACGCATGAGTCCGGCTTCGTCATGACAGGCCCGCTCATGTTCCTCGCGCTCCTCGCTATCTTCTCCGGGTTCGTCATCTTCCACGATGTCGGCAAGGCGCTCGGGTTCCCCGGCGGCTTCACGGAATTCGTCTTCAGCGCGCACCACGGCCCGCACAAGTACCACATCGACTGGGCTTTCGCGGCGGCCTCGCTCGCCATGGCCACCATCGGCATCTGGCTCGGCGCCTGGATGTACTGGGGCAACCGCCTCGATCGTTCCACCGCGCTCGCCAACTGGAGCCCCGGCCTCTACGACATGATCAAGCGGAAGTTCTACTTCGATGAGCTCTACCAGGCCGGCATCGACCGCGTGATGCTCGGTTTCAGCTACACCGTTTCGTGGTTCGACCGCTACGTCGTGAACGACACCGGCGTCGATGGTTCGGCGCAACTTACCGGCTTCTCCGGGGGTGTTCTCAAATACTTGCAGACAGGCCGCGTGCCCAACTACGCCATGGCGATTGCCATCGGGGTGGTTGTGCTCGCCGTCGCCGGTCTCGTGGTGAGGGGCTAGTCACATGACCTTCGATGAGGGCCAGGGATACGTCGTCCTTGCCACTATTGCGGCGCCGCTGCTGGCCGGGCTGATCCTGCTCTTTGTCCCGGGCTCGCAGAAGATGGTGGTCCGGTACATCTCGGCCATCACCGGCGCTATCGTCGCGGGACTCTCCATCTACATCTTCGTGGCCTACCAGGTCGATGGCCCCGATGCGCAGATGAACCTGCGCTGGGCGTGGGTCGAAAACACCGCCTTCCTCGGCGAGAACGGCATCGCACTCAGGCTCGCCGTCGATGGCATCTCCGCCACCATGGCGCTCCTGACCGGCGTGGTCGCCTTCGCCGGTGCCCTCGCTTCCTGGAAGCTGGACTACCGCAACAAGGACTTCTACATCCTCTACTGGGTGCTCCTCGCGGGCGTGTTCGGCACCTTCTTCTCCTACGACCTGTTCTTCTTCTTCTTCTTCTACGAACTCGCGGTCATGCCGCTCTACCTGCTGATTGGCGTCTGGGGCTCCACCCGCAAGGAATACGGCGCCGCCAAGCTCACGCTCATGCTTGTCGGCGGCTCCGTGCTGATGTGGATCAGCATCTTCGCCGTCTTCCACGAGGCAAACCTCGGAACCTTCGACCTGCCAACCCTCTGGGAAGCCGGCGAAAACGGCACACTCAGCCCCGACTTCCAGAAGGTCTTCTTCCCGCTGATGGTGGTCGGGTGTGGCGTGCTCGCCGCGCTCTGGCCGTTCCATACATGGTCGCCTGACGGCCACATGTCGGCGCCGACCGCCGTCTCCATGGTGCACGCCGGCGTGCTGATGAAGCTCGGTGCCTTCGGCATCATCCGCCTCGGCATCCAGCTCATGCCCGAAGGCGCGGAATTCTGGATGCCCGGCCTCATGGTCCTCGGCGTCATCGGCGCCGTGTACGGCGCAACCGCCGCGCTCACCCAGCGCGACTTCAAGCTCATCTCCGGCTATTCGTCCGTCAGCCACATGGGCTACGTCATCATGGGCCTCGCCACCATGAACGAGATCGGCGTCACCGGCGCCGTGCTGCAGATGTTCTCCCACGGAGTGATGACGGCCCTCGTCTTCCTCATGATTGGCGCGCTTTACGACCAGGCGCACACGCGCGACCTGAAAGACTTCGGCGGTATCGCGAAGGTGATGCCCATGTGGGTCGTCTTCTATGCCATTGCGGGTCTCGCCAATGTGGGCCTGCCTGGCTTCTCCGGCTTCACCGCCGAATTCCACATCTTCGTGGGCACGTTCCGGACGTACCCGGTCTTCGGCGCGCTCGCCATCCTCGCCGCAGCATTGGCTGCCGCCTACATGCTCCGCATGTTCGGCCAGGTGTTCTTCGGACCAATGAACCCAAGATGGTCGGACCTCAAAGACTTAACACCGCTCGAACGGCTCTCCGGCGGCATGCTCATCGCATCCATCGTCGTGATGGGTGTCTGGTGGGCGCCGTTCACTGACCGTATCGGCCAGAGCGTGACCCTCCTCCCGGGGGTGACCGGCTAACATGCGCGATTACTCGCTCTTCATCCCCGAATACATCGCGGCCGGTTCGGCCATCGCCATCATCGGCGTCGAACTCTTCTGGCCGAAGTTCCGCAAGGACCAGCTCGCCTACCTCACGGCGCTCGCAGCCGTGGCCTGGTTCATCGCGGGCTGCTTCTACATCAACCAGGACGCCGAGTCCTACCAGGGCGTCATCCGCTCCGACGACTTCACGACGTACTTCCGCCTGCTCGCCGCCGGAATCGTCGCCGTTGTCGCTCTCCTATCGGCAACCTACATGCAGGAGCGTACGAAGACACACGCTGAGTACTACGGCCTGCTCCTCATAGCCGGCTGCGGCATGGTGTACATGTCCGCCGCAACCGAGCTCATCACCGCCTACATCGCGCTTGAGCTCCTGAGCTTCTCGCTCTACATCCTCGTCGGCTACCTGAAGAAGGATAACCTCAGCAGCGAAGCAAGCCTGAAGTACGTCCTTCTCGGCGCGTTCTCGAGCGCTATGTTCCTGTACGGCATGAGCCTCATCTACGGCGTGACTGGTTCCACCTACTACGCCGATATCGCCGATGCGCTCTCCGGCCGCGACTCGGGCACCGACCCGGCGGTGGTCGTGGGCATGATGCTCATTCTCACGGGCGTGGGCTTCAAGGTTTCGGCCGCGCCGTTCCATATGTGGGCGCCCGATGCCTACGAAGGCGCGCCACTCCCCATCACGGCCTTCCTTTCGACGCTCTCGAAGGCCGCAGGGTTCGCGCTCATCCTGCGCCTCTTTAGCGGTGCCTTCGTGGTCGATGCCGCCGAATGGCGCTGGGCCGTGATCGTCCTCGCCGCCCTGACAATGACGATTGGTAACCTCGTCGCCATCCAGCAGAAGAACCTCAAGCGCCTTGTCGCCTACTCGTCGATTGGCCAGGTGGGCTACATGCTCATCACCATCGCCGCGATCGGCTACGGCGATGCCGAAGTCGGCCTCAACGCCTCCAGCGGCCTCCTCCTTCACATCACCGGCTACGTAATCTCGACGCTGGCCCTGTTCGCCGCGCTGACCGCCGCGTTCAACCGCACCCAGAACGACGACATCGCGGGACTCCGCGGCCTCGCCGAAACGCAGCCGTTCCTTGCGCTGGTTATCACAGTCGCGCTGTTCTCGTTTGCCGGCCTGCCGTTCTTCGCCGGGTTTGCCACCAAGCTCTTCATGCTCCAGGGCGCCACCACCGACGAAACGCTCTGGGTGGTCGCCCTGGCGGTGCTTAACAGCTTCATCAGCCTCTACTACTACCTGATGGTCATCCGCCAGATGTACCTGTTCGACCCCGTTGGCGACGTTCGGCGTTGGCAGCCAGCGCCGCTTCTCTGGGGCCTGAGCGCGGTGCTCATGATCGGCGTGGTGGCCATCGGCGTGTACCCCGGCCCCCTGTTCGAACTCTCCGAACAGGCATCCCGCCCGCTCTTCGGCGGCTAACCCCGGCACGCCAATCCAAAATCGAGGGCTACTCCGCCGTAATCCCGAACAAGTTGTCCACCCCGAACGCTGTGCATTCCGGCAACACATCGCTCGCTCCCGCCATCCGCGCCTGGATCTGCTCCGGCGGGTTCGGGACGCCCTCCGAGAACCGCGAGAGCTCCTCCACCGCGCTCAGCCGGCCGTCCTCGGCATCCCGAGCAATCTGCCGCACCCGGTTCACCAGCGCATCGTGGAATTCGTCCAGGTCCCCCGGTGGGTCGGCATCGTCGAGGTCTTCGCGGAAGTCCTGCAGGATTGGCGCCGCCACCTCCAGCAACCGCGGCAGATCGCTGAACAGCGACGGGTCTTCCTCCGTCGCGTTCTCGATGCGGCTCACGTAGCTGTTAATCGCCCTGCAGAGCCCGCGCACGTAGTTCACATCGCCTGCCGTCGGCGTGCCGACCAGCACCGGCGTGCCGTCGCGGATTTCGACCACGGGCGTGGGCTCGTCCGGCCCATCCCCGCCAAACACCGAGCAGCCCCCGGAGAGCACAAGCGTTGCCGAAGCGGCAAGGGCCAAACCTGCGGATCCGAATCGCATCCCCGGAAGTATCGGATGCGAGCGGCCTGCCGGGTAGCCGGGGTTCAGATTCGGGGCGCGCCGCTTGCGCACCCTCGTAGACTGGCTGCATGGCACTGCGTCGCCTGTT
>CALFYR010000174.1 GCA_937954195.1 uncultured Dehalococcoidia bacterium | reverse complement strand
CTCGACGAACAGGTACTACGCGGAAGTCATCACGCCTGAGACCTCGTTCTCCGTAACACCCGCTCCGTAACCCCCACGTAAAGCGCAGGTGCGCCTCTTGCCCCCACAGTCTATGCTCCGGGGCATCCGGGCCGACTCGGCCCCGCCGTGGGTGAACGTCCTCCGTGAAATTCGGCTCCCTCCAGGTCCGCACTCCCGATGGTGAGGCGAAGGAGTTCCCGATCGACCTCCCCAGCCTCGTGGTGGGTCGCGCCGATGGCAGCAATATCCTCATCGACGACCTGAGCATTTCGCGGCGCCATGCCCGGCTGGTCATCGAATCCGGCCGCCTCCTTATCGAGGACCTCGGGTCGGCCGCCGGCACCTTCGTCGGTGGACACCGGATCGAACCCCACGAGCCCAACCTGGTCGAAAGCCCGGAGGACATCAGATTCGGCGACGTCGAGGTCGCGTTCGTCGCCGCGCCATCCGCGGCCGCGGAGCTTGATGGCGCACCCGATACGGGAGGGCTCGAAGCGTTCGAACAGGCGCCGTCGGCCGCCATCCGCGTAAGCGTCGTGTCTCCCGCCATGCCCGTGGAGCCGGGCGGCGCGGTTTTCGCAACCGTCACCATCCACAACCGCGGCCACATTGTGGACCTGCTCAACGTGACGGTGACAGGCATACCCGCGACCTGGGTGAGCATCAGCCAACCAACGTTCGCGCTGGTTCCCGGCGGCCAGGAGTCCATCACGCTCATCATCCAGCCGCCCATTTCGCCGGAATCGCTCGCCGGTGAGTACGACTTCGGCGTGGTGGTGAGCAGCGGCGAGCACGACCGCGAGGCGATGGCCTTCGGGAAACTCGTCGTGCTCCCGTTCGATGCGACCGACCTCTCGCTCACGCCTGTGCGCAGCAAACGCGATTTCACGGTCGTGGCGAAGAACCGCGGGAACGCCGTTGTGACGTACAACCTCGTCGGCGCGGACGACGAGGGCACGTTCGTGTTCGGCTTCCAGCAGCCATCCATTGAGATTCGGCCGGGCGAAGAGCGCCGGGTGCCGGCGCGCATCAAGCGCAACAAACGCCAGTTGTTTGGCCGCAACTATTTCATCCCGTTCCGGCTGACCGCGGTGCCGGTGCACGGCACATCCACGGCGGTGGAAACGCAGGGGCAGCTCGCCATCCGGCCGCCGCTCGAAAAATGGAAGATGCCCGTTATCCTGCTGCTGCTCCTCGGCGCGATTGCGCTCGGGTTGTGGCTTTCCTGGGTCTACCGCGACGAAATGCCGGGCTGGGTCCCGTGGTCAACCAAGGACGATGCGGCGGCGACCGCGTCGGGCGCCGAGGCAGCCTACGAGGGCGTCCACATGTGCGACAAGCCGGCGGACCAACGGCCGGTCATCACGCCAACTGAAGTTCCCGGCGGCGGTTCGGGGACGCCACTCTTCGCCCAGAACAACCCCACCTGGGCCACGGTGGAATATGCACGCGCGGGCGATCCGGAGTTCGGGCCCGACTGGTGCGGCACCACAATCGAGCAGTGCGGTTGCGCCATGACCTCGGTCGCGACGGTCATGGCCATTTTCAACATTGTGACAATGCCCGATGGTTCGGAACTCACGCCGGAGACGGTGAACGCGTGGTTCAACGAAGAAGCTCGCAAGACGAGCCGCGGATGGGTGAGCAAGGGCTATATCTACGGCGACGTGATCTGGGCGGCCGCGAACGAGCTCTCCGGCCAGATCGCGCGGTCACGCCCGGGGAGCACGACGATCCGGTTCGCAGGATTCGGAAGCGGGACCGAGGACGAGGTTCGAGAGCAGCTGCAGGCGGGCCGCCCGGTGGTGCTGGAAGTTCCGGGGCACTTCGTGGCGGCGGTCGGGCTCGACGACGACGGCACGGTGCTGCTGAACGACCCGTACTACCCCGAGCGCAACACCTATGCGGCGTACGAAGGCAAGGTGAAGAAATCCGTCCTGTTCGAACCCAGCAACGACTTGAGCGGCGTGGTTATCACGGTGCCGAAGGACCTGAAAGTGCGCGTGGTCGATTCGGCGGGCCAGGTAGTCGGGACCGTGAACACGGACCCACCGGCCGAAGACATTGGCGGCGCCTGGTACGACACACGAGACGCGTGGCGCGACCCGACATGCATCGAAAGCCCGCCGCCAGCGGGTGCGGGGACGACCTCGATTTACCTGCCGGGCTCGCCCGAGGACTACCGCATCGAAGTGGTGAACCCGGCCGGCGGCGGTTCGAGCGTGGCCATCCACAGCTTCGACCGAAACGGCAACGCGGCGCTGGAGACGCAGGACTCGACCGGTCAGCTCGTTATGTCGCTTGGCTTCGACCCTTCGAACCCGGCGGTTGAGACCGAAATCATCACGGGGGGCAACACGCCCGATGGGACCGAGACGCCCGACGGCGAGCCCACGACGCCGGGCGGAACGGGCGGTGGTCCGAACAATGGCGGCGACCCCACCGAAGTGCCGACCGAGACGCCGACCCCCGAGCCAACCGAGACACCGCAGCCCACACCGACGCCGACGCCTCCTCCGACACCCGTGCCGCCACAGAGCGTGCAGGTCAGTTGCGATGTGGCCTACAACGGCCCCAACGCGGGCGTTACCTGTACCGGCAACGTGACCGGCAACTACACGACAACGCGCTGGAGCGTGAACGGCCTGCCGGCTCCGGCCGCACCCGGCGCAACGACGTTCGCGACGACGTTCTCGCAGAACACGTCGGTCAACGTGGAGATGACGGCTTGCAACATCACGGTCTGCACGACGGGCTCGACCGCGGTAGTGATCGCCTTCCCTTCGGCCACGCCGACGCCTTCGACCCCAACGCCGGTCGGCACGCCGACGCCGACACCGACCGGGGTGCCGGTTGGCCCGCCCGCGGTTGTGCCGCTGACGTGCCAGCACGGCAGCTGGTCCAACGGGCAGGTGACGGTCAACTGCTTCACGCAGTTCTCGGAGTCGTACAACAGCATCACATGGACGACGCGGGCCGATTCGAACGGTCAGCCGGGCCAGATCATCGAGCAGATTTCGAACGGCGCGAAGACGTATCAGCAGACGTTGAACACCGCGGGCGTTCGCTGGTACCAGGCGACGGTGTGCCTCGGCGGGAACTGTTCGACATCGGGACCGGTGAAGGTTGAGGTGCCTCAGGCGCCACAGGCTCAGCTGACTTCCGATTGGTTCGTCGATGCCCAGCCATCGGCAACGGCAGTGGTTGGGGGCGAGGCGTTGCCGATCGCGGCGTTTTTTGATTCGCTCATCCCTGACGGGTACCAGGCTCCTACGGGCATCATCACGTTCTTCTACGCCTTCGGTGCCAGTGGTCCCTGGAGCACGTTGGGCTCGGCACCGGTCCAGGGTTCAGTTGAGCCGTTCGCGAGCGGAACCTTTTCCGTCCCTATCGTCCCGGCCGAATGCGGCGAGGGCTCGATATTCTTCTCGGCAACCTATCCTGGCAACGCACAGTGGCTGCCGTGGGACGGCCGGCCTGGCGAGCACTTCGGCTGGTTCTATGATTGCTTCGGTTAGGCTTCCATGAACATCCCACAGCTCCTCGCTCGCGAAATTGAGCGCATGCGCACCGCCGGCGTGCCGGTCGGCGAAGACGACCTGCGCGGGCTCTACATCTCTGAAAACGAAGCCGATCGGCTCCTGGGCGAGGTTGCGGAACAGGCTCCACCCGGCATCACGCAGCGTCTCGACCACCTCACCGCATCCTGCCGGCTGAGCGAGGTCGAGGCCGGGGTGCTCGCGCTTTGCCTGGCGGCGGAAACGCGGCCCGCCGTGGAGCGACTGATCGCGTACGTGCAGGACGATGTCTCGCGCCGGCGGCCACGGGTGGAACTGGCGCTGCGCTTGCTCGCGCCGGACCCCATGGCGGCGCTCACCGTCTTCGATGCCGCGTCTCCATTGCGGCGGCACCGGTTGATTACCATTAACGACGAACCGGGAACGACATGGACGCCGCTCACCGCCCGGCTCGTGGCGTTGGATTCGCGGGTGCTCGGCTACCTGCTTGGCGGCGACGCCATCGACGAGGTCATCGAACCCGTGGCCCGTGAGGTGCCGGTCGAACCGGGCCGCCAGGCGCCCCCGGAGGCAGCGGCCCTCGCGAGCCTCCCGGCGACCACGCTCGAACCACCGATCGCCGTGCTCTGGGGGAACGACGCTGGCCGCATTCGGGAAGCCGCAAACGCCCTCGCTTCCGGCGGCGAACTCACGGCGATCATCGAACTGGACGTAGCCGCAGCAAAAGAGCACGTCGTCGGGCTCTGGGAGCACCTCGCCCGCGCCGACCGCGAGGCCGGGCTACGGCGCGCCGCACTCCTGCTCATTCGAACCGACACCCTGGAACCGGCCGAGCGCGACCGGCTCGAGCGGACGGTCCGCGAAGGTGTCGCTCCGCTGACACTTGTGGCCACAGAGAACGAGCCTCGCTACGCCGCTCCGCTCGTCCGCGTAGCGGACCTTGACTTCGAGACGCGCCTGGCGTGCTGGCGTGCCGACCTGGCGGAGGCGGGCGTGCAGGGAATCACGGACAGCGAACTCGAAGCGCTGACGGGGAAGTTCCGGTTACCGCGTGACAACATCACGGCGGCGGTGGGCCTTGCTCGCGGCATTGCACTGACCCGCGACCCGGACCGGCCAGTCATCGGCCGTGACGACCTCTACGCGGCGGCGCGGACGCAGTCGGCCGTTATCCTCAGTTCGCTGGCAAGGAAGGTGAACCCGCACTACAAGTGGGACGACATCATCCTCGAACCCGACCCGCTGACCCAACTGCGCGAATTCTGCGCGATGATCGAACACCGCCACCTCGTCTACGACACGTGGGGTTTCGATCGGAAGCTGGCGATGGGCAAAGGGGTCATCGCCCTCTTCGCGGGCCAATCAGGTACCGGCAAGACGATGGCCGCGGACGTCATCGCGGGCCAGCTGGGCCTGGACCTCTACAAGATCGACCTTTCGGGCGTGGTCTCGAAGTACATCGGCGAGACCGAGAAGAACATCGGGGCGATCTTCAAGGACGCCGAACAATCCAACGCGATCCTCTTTTTCGACGAAGCCGACGCGCTGTTCGGGAAGCGGTCCGAGGTGAAGGACGCGCACGACCGGTACGCGAACATCGAGACGGCCTACCTGCTCCAGCGGATGGAGGAGTACTCCGGGGCGGTTGTCCTTTCGACGAACCTGAAAATGAACCTGGACGAAGCGTTCCTCCGGCGCATGCACTTCGTCATCGACTTCCCAATGCCCGAAGAGGAGTACCGCCTCCGGATCTGGCGCTCGACGATGCCGCCGGAGCTGCCGGTGGATGACGACGTGGACCTCGGCTTCCTGGCGCGCCAGTTCAAGATCAGTGGCGGCAACATCCGGAACATCGTGCTCGCGGCGGCGTTCTTCGCGGCCGATGAGAACGTGGCGCTCAACATGGGCCATCTCATTCGTGGCACGCGCCGCGAGTTCCAGAAACTCGGGCGGCTGGTGACCAGCACGGAATTCGGCGACTACTACCACCTCGTGCACTGAATAATCACCATTGCGCGGGCTGGCAGCGTGGGCCGAAAGGTCTATGATGTCGCGAAGAGGTGTGCCATGTCTGAATTCGTCTCCGAAGCAGAACGGCTGGGGAAGGCGCCGCGCCAGCACGCGGCCCAGGCGCAGCGCGCAACGGCCGATACGCCGACTCATCCGCTGCTGAGGCTCCAGGGGGCGGCAGGCAACCGCGCGGTGGCCCGTATGGTCCAGCGGCACGGCGACAGCGACGAAGTGCAGATGAAGCACGACCCCGCGATCCAGCGAGAATCCGAGGGAGGCGAGGCCGAAGAGGAAGAGCTTCAAATGAAGCACGACCCCACCATTCAGCGTTCAGAAGGCGGCGAGGCCGAAGAGGAAGAGCTTCAGATGAAGCATGATCCCTCCATCCAGCGCTCCGAAGGCGCTGAAGCCGAGGAAGAAGAGCTTCAAATGAAGCATGACCCCTCGATCCAGCGCGGGTCCGAAGGTGGCGAAGCCGAAGAGGAAGAGCTTCAGATGAAGCATGACGCTTCGCTCCAGCGCCAGGGCGAAGAGGAAGAGCTTCAGATGAAGCACGACCCGACCCCGAAGGTTGGCCTCGAAGGCGGACCGGTGGGCGGCGAGATCAGCTCCCAGATCGATTCGATGCGCGGCAGCGGAAGCGGCATGGACTCCAGCTTCCGCGAACGGATGGAGGCTGGTTTCGGCCAGGACTTCTCGGACGTCCGCGTCCACCAGGACCCGCAATCCGACGTGCTCAACCGGCAGATGACGGCGAAGGCGTTCACCACCGGCAACGACATCTTCCTGCGCTCGGACGCAAGCACCTCGGACCAGCACCTCATGGCGCACGAGCTCTCGCATGTGGTGCAGCAGCGCAGCGGCACCGGCGGGGGCGGCCCAATGACCGCCGGGCCCGCTGATGACCCGCTGGAGCACGAGGCCGACCAAACGGCCGACGCGGTGCTTTCCGGCGCGGCCCAGCGCAAGCTCGAAAACGAACAGTCCTGACCGGCATTAACTCGTGTTCAACGATGTCGACGAAACCGTACGCCAGTTCCTGATCGCTGACGTCCCGATCGATCGGGGCGAAGTCGACATCTCGTTTGAGCGCCCGACGCGCGAGTGGTCCGGGCGGCTCTCAAAGCCAACGCTCAACCTGTTCATGTACGACATCCGCGAACGTCCGGGCTACAAGGACATGACGCCGATCCTCAAACAGCGCCCGGACCATTCGTTCAGCCGCTCGTTCCCGATGCGGCGCATCGACCTCAGCTACATGGTGACGGCCTGGGCCCGCGAACCCGAAGACGAGCACCGCATCCTCGGGCGCGTCCTCGCATCCATGATGCGGACCATGGAAATCCCGGAGAGGTACCTCCAGGGGTACCTGGTGGGCACCGAGTACCCGCTGCTTTCGCGCGTCATGCCGCCTGAGCACATCTTCAAGCCGGTCGACCTGTGGGGTGTGCTGGATAACGACCTGCGCGCGTGCCTGGTGTTCGTGGTGACGACGCCCCTGGACGCCCTCCGCACGGTCGAGGGCCCGCTGGTGCGCACCGTGGAATTTGGGTTCGAAGCCACCGGCGACGAGTGGCGGGAGTCGTACATCCAGATTGGCGGTGTGGCCCACCGGCGAGGCGACCCCGACGCGGTGCTGGCGGGCGCGACGGTACAGATAGTCGGCAGTGGCCTGAGTTCGACGACAGACGCGGATGGGCGGTTCTCACTCGGCGGAGTGCCCCGCGGACAGCACATGCTGCACGCGATTTCGGCCGAGGGAGCAGAGGCCGAACGGTCGATCGTTGTGCCTTCCGAGAGTTATGACATCGAACTGTGACCGGGTTGTAACCGGACGCCGTAACGGAAGTTGAGAAATTCCACCACAAAGCCCCGGATTCCTTGCGCAGCAGCGCGAACTTGCTGCTAATATGACCGCGCTTCGGGCACCCCGGCCGCACCCACACACGAAAAAGGAGCCGCGATGGCAGCCACATATCTCACACCCGGTGTCTACGTCGAAGAAGTCGATGGCGGCACCAAACCGATTGAGGGCGTCGGCACTGCCGTAGCCGCGTTCCTCGGCGTCGCCGAAAAAGGCCCGGTGGGCAAGGCGACGATGGTCGCGAACTGGACTCAGTTCGTCGAAACGTTTGGCGGCTTCATTCCGGGCGCATACCTCGCCCATGCCGTCTACGGGTACTTCAACAACGGTGGCGGCCTCTGCTACGTGGTCCGTGTCGGCGCCGAATCCAGCGACGGCGGCACCCCGCAGCCCGTGGCCCAGATCGCAGCCAAGGCCGGTGGCGATGCGCAGTCCTTGAAGGCTCTCCCGAAGCCCGGCGTCAGCGCCGACGGCGTTTCGGTCGAAGTGACCGGTGGCGACGACGACTCCTTCACGATCACGGTGAAGGGCGGCGGCACCGAAGAGAAGTTCGAGGGCCTGACCCTCGGCCGCGGCGCCAAGAACGCTGTCGACGTGGTGAACAAGCAGTCGACCCTGATTCAGCTCGAAGAAGTGAAGGCTTCGGGCCTGAGCGCCGCGGAGCGCGCCCCGGCACCGGGCACGTACCCGCTGGCGCTCCCGCCAACCACGAACGCGGCCCTCGTCCCGATCACGCCCGCGGATTACCAGGGCGATGTGACGGCCCGCAGCGGCCTTGGCGGCCTCGAAGCCGTCGACGAAGTGACGATGGTGGTGGCTCCCGACATCATGGCCGCCTACCAGGCGGGCTCGCTCGATATGGACGGCGTGAAGGCTGTCCAGCTCGACATGATTGCCCACTGCGAACGCATGGGTGACCGCGTCGCGATCATCGATACTCCCCCGGACCTGAACGCCCAGGAAGCGCAGGACTGGCGGATGAACACCGCCGGCTACGACTCCAAGTACGCGGCGATGTACTACCCGTGGATCACGGTTGCGGACCCGACTCCGAATTCGCCGAGCACCACGATTACCATCCCGCCTTCGGGCCACATGGCCGGCATCTGGGCCCGGAACGACAACGAACGCGGCGTGCACAAGGCTCCCGCGAACGAAGTCATCCGCGGCGTGATTTCGCTGCCGATCAACCTCACTGGCGCCGAGCAGAGCGTCCTGAACCCGAACGGCGTGAACTGCCTCCGCGTTTTCGCCGGCCGCGGTATCCGCGTGTGGGGCGCCCGGACGCTCTCGAGCGACCCGTCATGGCGGTACCTCAACGTCCGTCGCCTGTTCAACTTCGTCGAGAAGTCGATCGAACGCGGCACGCAGTGGACGGTGTTCGAGCCGAACGACCAGATCCTCTGGGCGAAGATCCGGCGCGACATCTCGGCCTTCCTGACCGTGGTGTACCGCAACGGCGCGCTCTTCGGCGCGACGGCCGAGCAGGCCTTCTTCGTGAAGTGCGATGCGGAGAACAACCCGCAGGCCACGCGCGACCTCGGTCAGCTCATCGTCGATATCGGTATCGCCCCGGTGAAGCCGGCTGAATTCGTCATCTTCCGGATCAGCCAGTACGCGCCGGAAGTCTAGACACCACCACACTGAGAGCAGGAGAAAGGTCGTAACCAATGGCACAACGCGAGGGCGATCCCCTAGTAACATTTCACTTCATGCTCGATGTCGGTGGGACCATCAAGGGGTTCTTCACCGAGATCTCGGGCCTGGGGTCGGAAACCGAAGTCGTTGAATCGAAGCAGACCGACGGGAAGGCGAAGGACATCATCAAGAAGATCCCGGGCCGCCAGAAGTTCACGGATGTGACCCTGAAGCGGGGCATCACGGATGTGAAGGACTTCTGGGACTGGCGCCAGTTGGTCATCGACGGGAAGATCCAGGACGCTCGCAAGAACGCGTCGATCTTCATGTGCGATACGGAAGGCTCGCCGGTTGCCCAGTGGGACCTGACCAACGCCTGGCCGACGAAGATCCAGGGCCCACAGGCCCAGGCTGAATCGAGCACCCAGGGCATGGAAGAGCTGACGCTCACGTATGAGTACATGAAGAGGATCAGCTAGCCAGCCCACTCCTGGCCCTGCGCGGGCCAACCACACCACATACGGGGCAGGGGTCATAGGCTCCTGCCCCGTTGTTCACTTCTATGAAAGCACTTCAAACCGAGTTCGAATTCATTCTCCCGCAGGGCTACGTGGATAGTGCGGGCAACCTCCACCGCGACGGGGCAATGCGCCTCGCGAACGCGATGGACGAGATCTCGCCGCTGCGCGACCCGCGCGTCCGCGAGAACCCGGCCTACCTGGTCATCATCCTGCTATCACGCGTGGTGACCCGGCTGGGCTCGCTGCAACAGGTAACACCGGGCGACATCGAGAAGCTGTTCACAGGCGACCTGGCGTTCCTTCAGCGGCTCTACCGGCAGATCAACGAACAGGGCACGACGCTCGTGCCGGTCACGTGCCCGGAGTGTTCGACACCGATAGACGTGGATATCTCGCGCCTGGGGGGATCGTAGGCTACCCCCTCGAACGGCTCCATGAGGAGGTAGCCTACCTCGCCTACCACCTGCACTGGGCCCCCGAAACTCTTTTGAACTTCGAACACCAGGATAGGCGAAGATGGGTTGAGGAAGTGGGCGAGATCAACCGTAGAATGAATGAGGCAGCCGAGGAGTAGTCGCCATGCCGGGTTTCGAAGCTAGCTTTAGCGTCTCTGTAGGGGCATCGGCATCGGCCGGGGGCGGAGCCGGCGCATTGGCGCGGTCGGAAGACCCGTGGACCAGCCACCGGTTTGCTGTGGAGATCCAGGGCGTCCAGGAAGGTGAATTCCAGGAGTGCACCGGGCTCCAGGTCGAAGTGAAGGTCGAGCCCTATGAAGAGGGAGGCCTCAACGGCTTCACCCATAAGCTCCCGGGGCGCCGTTCGTATTCCAACATCACGCTCAAGCGCGGACTCACGAGTTCGACGCTCCTGCTCGATTGGCTGAACCGCGTGGGGACGAAAGCGGCCAAGGGCGCAGAAATGCGCAACGTCTCGATCCTCATGCTCGATCACACCGGGACGACGGTGCGGCGCTACAACCTGACCGGCGCCTTCCCCGTGAAGTGGACCGGCCCATCGCTGAACACGACGACTTCGACCCAGCTCGTGGAATCGCTCGAATTGGCCTTCCAGGAAATGAGCGTGGCTTAGCCCCATGGCCGAGGACTCCGCCGAACGCACGCCCATGGACGGCAGCCTGTTGGACCAGATCGGCGAACGCAGCCGCAGGTTCAGCACGGGCATCCTCGGCGGCGAACAGGCGATGCTCGACAACCTGCTCACCTACCGCGCGAACGCTGCTTTCGCGGGGACGAGCGGCGTATCCGAATCGTCGTCGGGTGTGGTCTCTCGGACCACGGACTTTTCAAGCTCGCTGCAGAGCCTGTTGAGCCACAACGAAGCGCAGCGGACAGCGCTTCGCGTCCAGGCCGAACAGCCCGCATCCCGCTTCGCGCCCTTGCCGGGGCGGCAGGTGCAGCGCGAAGCCGTCGAAACGGCCGCACCGGAAGCCGCGACGGCCGAAGACGCGCCGGAACCGGAAGCTCCCAAATCTCCAACGTCCTGGATCACCGACCTTGAGAAGAAGTTCGCGGTGGCCAAGGAACGCGTCTCCGAGTACCTGGACCGCCAGATTCCGAGCGGACCTTCGGCTGCCCAGCTGGAGTCGGTGCTGGGAAGCCCCCGGTCCGATGGCCCTCCGGCTGGCGGCGATGCCAACACGGTTCGCCGGCGCTCGCGCATCCAGGAGGCGCCGACTGGAGTACGGATCGAGCCTCCTCCCGCCGGGCCGCAGCCTCCGGCGTCCGCCGGCCCGCCTTCCTCGGAAGGCGTCTCGCAAGCCGGGCCCGACGAGACCGAACCTGGAGAGCAGGCTCCGCCGGTGGCACGCACGCAGGAACCGATCCAGCGGACACCCGCCCCAGCCGCGGACCCCGGGCCGTCGATAGCGAGGCCAATCCGGCAGCGGCGGCGAGGCGCTACGCCGCCTCCGGTTACCGAACCCTCGGCCGTTTCCGACCCGATCGCCCAGCGAAGCACAGAACCTGAGGCTATTGCCGAAGCTTCGGCGGGCGACGACGAGCAAGAACTGGCTCCCCCTGTGCCGCGCCGAGTTGTCGCCGCGACTGCTCAGCCCGCACCTGCACCCGCCCCGACTATCGGACCGCTCCCCGGTGGCGTACGTGAAACCCCTTCCCGGGTCGTCACGCCGGTGCAGCGATCGGTCGCGGCAGCACCCGTGGCGACTCCGCTCGTTGCGGCGCCTTCGGCGCCGGCAACGGAAACGCCGGCGGCTGCACCAGACGACTTGGACGAACCAGGCGAGCCCCAGGGTGGGCTGCCTGCCACGCCTCCCCCTGCGGAGCCGCCGGGAGGAGCGCCGCGGGAATCCACCCCGGCCTCACCCTCCGAACCCGCGTCGTCAACAGAAGTGTCGCGGACTCCCGCGGATCCAGGACCGGGCGCCGGGGGCGAGGCTTCGGCCCGCGCAGATTCCAGCGAATCCGCTTCGGACGTGCTCCGAGCGGTGGATACGGCACCGGCGGGATCGCCGGCGGTACCCGTGGCGCCACCGACGACCTCAGGTGCAGCCACCGGCGGGATGGAAGTTCTACCCGAACGGCCCCAGGTTTTGGCTGAGCAGTCCGACCCGGCTCCGGCGATTCCCAGCGAGATGCCTCTCGCCCGGCGGACGAATGTGCCGCAGGACACACCTGCGGCCACATCCCCTGGCGAGCCGTCCGCCACCGAACAAACCACCGCGGCGACGGCACCTTCAGACGTTTCCGGGCCACCGGCCGGCGGCGCTCCCGCAGTCGCTCCGAGCACGCCCACGAGCGACCCGAGCCGTAGCGAGCCGCCAGCACCACGCACCGGGGCACAGGCTGACAATCAACGCGACATCGAAGCGGCGCCAGCTGCGTCGGAACCAATCGCGCGGACGGCCGAGACGTCGAATCCTGCCTCAGCCGAACACATGGAGCCGCCCTCGGTGACGAGCACCCCGGCTTCGGCAGAGGCGGCCGTGAACCGCTCGGTCGAGGCGCAGCCTCCTCCCCCACCGACCGATGCGCCTGCGATGCCACTCGCGCAGGCGCCGGGCGCTGCTGCGCCGTCGGACGGAGTCCAGCGCAGCAGCGACTCCCCAGGCGACGCGCAAGGTGCTCCGGCGGTTACCGCCGCGGCTGGGACGGCCCCAGCGTCGGACGAGATTACCGACTCTCCGCAACCGGTGCAGCGTTCGGTTGCCGGTGTTCCGGACACGCGGGCAACCGCAGAGAACCGTCCTACGGTGGCTGCACCTGATGGACCCGCCGGCGACGTTCAGCGTCCGCCTTCCCCTACGCCGACAGCGAACGCCGGGCAGGACGCAACCATCGCACGGCGCGCGGAGACCGGTGGGGACGCTGGTTCCGGCTCACTGCCCGAGCGCTCGGCCGACGCGGAAAACCAATCCGCTCCGGAGTCGGCGATCACCCCGCCCGAAAGCCGCCCTACGGTTGCGGCTGAGACACCGGCCGCTGTCCCCGGAGAACCTCAACTGGTCCTCAGGACACCGGACCGCGCAGAATCCGCCGGCCCCGAACCCGAAGCCGATGCACCCATCCCAGCGGATTCCGAGAGCGGGTCACCGGGAGCGGATGCTCCGGCAAGCAGCCCCGCCGGAGGCGAACCGACGACCGTTCGTAGGGCGGTCGATATCGGCCAATCGCAGGCGCCGTCCAGCGGCGCGGTACCGCCTGGACAACCGGGCGCACCGTCGCGGGTCGCGGAGCCGGCCCCCGGGCGGGACGTGGCTCCATCAGCCGTACAGCGAGAATCAGCCGTTGCAGGCCAGGATCCATCGGGGACCGTGGCCGCCGCAGGCGCTCCGAACGCAGCTACGCCGGTTCAGCCGGCAGAGTCATCGAGCCCTACGGCGGCGACTTCGAATCCGAGCCCGGATGTCACCGGGGCGTCAGAGGCGCGTTCGCCAGGGGCCGTGCAGCGTGTCGCGGCAGAGGCGCCCGATAGCGTTCGCGAAGAAGTCGACATGCCGCTCCTGGAGACGCACCCGGTGACCCCGACGGCAGACGAGGCCGCCGTACTGGCATCCGACAGTGACGCCGCATCCCCGGCCGAGGCCGAACGTCGCGGCGGCGACTCCACGACCGCGGAGCCGCAAGTTCAGCGCACCGCCGGCTCGCCTGCAACCACTGAGGCCAGCCAAACGCACGCCTCGGGCCCATCGCCGACCAGCGAGCCAGTTCACGCTCCGGCGACGCCTGCGCCAACTCCCGCCGCGGATACCGTGCGGAGGTCCACAGGAGGAGCACCACAGGCTCGAGGCAGTTCGTCAGCCGCGGCGCCCCAACCTCCCGCAGCGGAATCCTTGGCCAGCGTTGAGTCCACCGTCCGCCGCCGGGTGACCGTGGATACCGGTTCCACACCGGCGCAACCCCATGCGGAGGAGTTGCCTCTCGTGGGCCAGCCGCCTGTGGCCGACCGGACCGACGTGGCAGAGCAAGCCAGCACCTCCGGGTCCGAACAACCCGGCGCTTTGGCAGCATCGGAGACGTCGGTGAGCCCCACGCGGGTCGCCACCGGAACGCCGCTGACAACACCGGTGTCACGCTTCGCTGCCGCGCCCTCTTCGCCTCTGGCGGCGGCGCCATTACCCCGACCATCACGGCCCCAGGCCGTACAACGATCGGTCGAGGCAGCGCCCGCCGCGACTTCGACGGCGGCGGTGGCGGAACCTGCCAGTGGCGCCGAGCCGGCGAGCCTTCCGACGGTGCTTGCCCAACCGCTCCAGCGGATGCCGGCGCCGCCACCATCGATGCCGCTGGCGCAGCCGGCGGTCGTTCAGCGCGCTGAGACCAGCACCGAAAACTCCATGACCATCGATCCCGGAGGAGACGGCGAGGGAGGGTCCAAGGAGCCAAACATCGACGAGCTGAGCGAGAAAGTCTGGCGAAAGCTCGAACACCGTATGAGAGTCGAAAGAGAACGGCAGTTTGGCCTGCCCTGAGAGCCACCCAGTCTGGTATAAGGTGCCTGTATGTCGCTCGTGAAAGCCACCATCCGCAACCTCGACACCGATGCGACGGTGACGTGCATGTTCAACCCGACGAAGTACTCGTTCACGAAGTCCGTCGGTTGGGGACTGAAGGAAGGTGCGAGCGGTCGCGGCCTGAACCTGCCGCCGCTCGAGTTCACCGGCGGCGAGGCGGCAACCATTACGCTGAACCTGTTCTTCGACACGACGGCCTCCGGGGAGGATGTGCGGACCGCCTACACGAACAAGCTGTGGGAACTGGCGCTCATCAATCCCGACAAGATCGACCAGGCTACCCAGACCGGCCGCCCACCCCGGTGCATGTTCGAGTGGGGCCAGGCATGGTCGTTCGAGGCCGTGGTCACGAATATCACGCAAACGTTCACGATGTTTCTTGAGGACGGCACACCGGTCCGCGCGACTGTCGACCTTTCGCTCAAGCAGGCCACCGATCCGGGTCGGTTCCCGGCTCAAAACCCGACGTCCGGTGGCATCGCCGGCCACAAGACACACGTCGTTGAACAGCGTGAGACCCTCGACCTGATCGCCGCCCGGGAGTACGGGCAGTCGCGATACTGGCGCCAGATCGCCGACTTCAACGGCATTGTGGACCCCATGCGAGTCCGGCCCGGAACTGTCCTGACGCTGCCCCCGCTCGAGAACGAGCAGCAGGAGGATTAGTTGCCTGCCGAGGTCCTCGCAGCATCGTTCCAGATCAAGGTCTCGGGCTCCCCGCTCGGGGAGGCGGACGTTCATTCGATAGAGCGGGTGGTTGTCGATCAAAGCATCCACATGCCCGACATGGCGATCATTGAGATGCGGATCGGCGACTTTTCGC
>CALFYR010000173.1 GCA_937954195.1 uncultured Dehalococcoidia bacterium | reverse complement strand
CCACCCCTTAGGGTGAGCGGGACTGTCTACACCACTTCGAGACTGTTCACGCTAGGGGATCTCTACGTCGTCCCCGGGGCCGCCATCGAGGACGTCGTTACCGGGACCGCCGTTCAGCGCGTCGTTTCCTTCGCCGCCGAAGATAGTGTCATCACCGTCCCCGCCGAAGATGGTGTCATGGCCCGGGCCGCCATCAAGCGTCACCGGGATCGCGTTGGCGTGCATCCCCTGCGCGTCGACCACGTCGTTGCCGCCCATGGCCAGGATGGTCAGCCGATCGTTCGCCAGCTCGGCGCCGGAAATGTTTACCTGCGTCGCCAGGCCGGTTACTGCCACAGCGTCCGAATTCCCCGCGATGACGATGGTGTCATTCCCTGAAGTGCCCTCGACGAAGACGGTGTCAAGCTGGGCGTCGCCACCGCCACCAAAGATGGCGAGGTTCGTGTTCAGCTCGGCCAGGCCCGTGCCCTTCAGGTTGTGGACCACCACCGAATCCGCGGCGCCGAACGTGTTCAGGTCGATGGATTCGACCTTCACGTCCATCACGATATTCCCGAGGTTCCGTGCGAACCGCACGCGGTTCCCGTTCGCCGAAATATCGAAGATCTCCGCCCCGTTACTCCCGTTGAACAGCATCGTATCGAAGCCGCCCTGCCCTTCGACGACGTCGCTGCCATCGCCCGGGTCCCACTGGAACGTGTCGTCGCCGGTCCCGAGGAACGCAACGTCGTTCCCCTGCTGCCCGTCAATGAAGTCGTTCCCATCGCCGCCGTGCAGCATGTCGATGCCGTTCGTTCCCAGGATCGTGTCGTCCCCGGCGTTGCCTTCAACCGTCACGCTGACGAGCGCCGCCAGGTTGCCCACCGCCGAGAATGCGTCATTTCCGCCGCGCATCCTCACATGCAGGCTCTCGACCACAATCTCCGCCCAGAACGGCTCCGGGTTCAGCCGGTCCAGGCGCGCGCGAGTACCGTTCGCCGTCAGGGTGAAGGTCTCGGCCTCCGGGGAGCCATTCACGAGCGCGGTGTCATTTCCCGCTCCGCCATCGAACACAACCGAGTCACCCGGCCCGGGCGAGACGATTTCGACGACCGCCCAGAAGCCCTTGATGGCATTGCCGGCCGCGGTCTTCGTCAGCTCGGCACTGTCATCCCCACTCGTCCCGTGCGCGATCACCAGGTCTTGTTCGCCGTCGTCAGCCCCACCAAACGCGGAGGTGTTGGCCGAAACCAGGCGAAGGTCCGTGCCGGCCACGTCGAACACGTTCACGATATCTGCGCCGCCGAACGGGTTCAGGTCGAACTGCTCGACACCCGCGACATCCAGCACGATGTTCGCGATGTTCCGCGTGAACCGCACACGCGGCCCGTTCGGCTGAATGTCGTAAATCTCTGCCGCGTTGCTCCCGTTAAAGAGCAGCCTGTCTTTGCCCTGTTCGCCTTCGATGACATCGCTGCCATCGCCCGGGTCCCACTGGAACGTGTCCGCGCCGCCACCGCCGAACAGCGCGTCATTTCCCTGCTGGCCGTCGATAGCGTCGTTGCCGTCCCCGCCCATCAGGACGTCGACTCCGTTGCTACCGAGGATCGTGTCGGCCCCGCCGCCACCATCGACCGTGATGGCGATGAGCGCCGCAAGGTTCCCGGTTGCGGAGAACTGATCCGCCCCGCCCTTGGCATTCACGACCAGGTTCTCGGCGGTCCCGATGTCGATCGAGAACGGGTCCGGGTCCAGCCGGTCGAACCGCACCCGCGTGCCGTTCGCCGTGGTGGTGAACAGCTCGTCGCTGCCGCTGCCGTTCACAATGACGGTGTCAACGCCGCCCTCGCCCTCGAAAACGTTCGTGCCGTTGTTGTTGTTCCAGGTCAGCCGGTCGTTGCCTTCACCGCCGAACAGCAGGTCGTCGCCGCCGTCCCCGACCAGGTCGTCGTCCCCGCCGTAGCCGTAGACCACGTCGTTGTCGGGGCCGCCGTTGATGACTTCGCCGCCGCCACCGCCGTAGATGACATCCGTCCCGCGCTGACCATTGATGGTCGTTGGAATCGACTCGGTGAACGTGCCGTTCGCGTCGTCGATGACCAGCTCATCGTTTCCGGCGCCGCCATTGATGACGATGCTGCCAACCTGGCCGCGCGGGAAGTCGAAGTCCGCCGTGCCGTCCATCCCGGCGTCAATCTCGATCACCTGTGGGTCGCCTGCGCGGAGCCGGACCGAGATGATGTCGCCGCCGGACGTGCCGGCGACCGTGAGTACCGACCCGTCGAGGGTCGCCTGAACCGCCTTCGCGGCGTGGGCATCGTCCGCCTGCGTGGCGAACGTTCCGATGAGGGCAGCCGAAGCGATGAGCGCCGAGAAGACGCGCAGCCCTGCCCGCGCACCGCTGTGCGCAGTCCGTTGCGAATCCATGTTGTGCAATCCTGTGAAAGGGTTACCACTCGCTACGGCGCATTAGCAGGCGGCTGGCTCCATCGTGTGCGAGCGATGCTCGGGCCGCAGTGAGGTACTTCACGGTGGCCTGCGACGGCGGCCGTCCAGCGATGTGCTACCATGTAGCACATGCGACGTGTCGGCATACGCGAACTCCGCCAGAACGCCAGCAAGTACATCCGGCTGGTGAAAGCGGGCGAGACGCTCGAGGTGACCGAGCGGGATGTGCCCGTCGCATTGCTCACGCCCGTGCCGCCCCGCCCGAAGTCCCGCATCGAGGAGATGATCGAACGCGGAGAGATCATTCCGGGGACACAGGACTGGTCGAACTTGCCGCCACCGGTGCCCGCGAAGCCCGGCTCGCCATCGCTTAGCGAGATCCTCGAGGAAATGCGCGAGGATCGAATCTAGCGTGGCCTGGTACCTGGATACATCGGCGCTCACAAAGCTGGTCGCCTCTGAACAAGAATCGCCGGAGTTGCAGGCCTGGTTGAACGGGCGCACCATCGCGACATCCGAACTCTCGCTGGTCGAACTCCTGAGAGCTGCCCGGCGATACTCAAACGACGCTTCCGCCCGGGCGGAGGAGTTGTTGGCTGATACGCACCTGATCGTGCTTAACCTGGGCATACTGCGAGCGGCGGCAGCGTTGCTGCCCCCCGAACTCCGCTCGCTCGACGCAATCCACGTTGCCTCGGCGCTCAGCCTGGGCAGCGACTGCGAGGGAATGATTACCTACGACCGCCGCATGCAAGAAGCCGCCCGTCACGCCGGGCTCACCGTCGAATCCCCCGGCGCCACCGCTTCCTAGGCGAGCACGCTCGTCTCTATCGCCACCACCTCGATATCGCCCCACTGGTTCGATTGCTGCGCGTCCGCCACGCCCGCCTTCAGCAGCTCCAGGATCGCGAGGAACGAAACCACCACTTCCACCCGCGTCCGGCACTCCATGATCGCCCGCCGGAACGAGAACTTGCCCCGCCGCTGCAGCCGCTCGCGGAAGTCCAGCACCCGCTCGCTGAGCGTCATCACCGTATCGCGCTGAATGACCACCGGAGCCCTCGGCGCGGCCGGCTTCTTGTTCAACACCTCAAGCATGATCGCCCGCAGCCGGTCCACCGTGACGTTTTGCAGCCCTGCGCCTTCTGGCACTGGCGGCGGTGGCGCCAGGCGGGTGTAAATCCGCATCCCAATTTCCTGCCGCTCTTCGAGCACCATCGCCACCTCGGC
>CALFYR010000172.1 GCA_937954195.1 uncultured Dehalococcoidia bacterium | reverse complement strand
AGCACCACCGCCACGGGCACGGTCGAGGATTCGCAGATGGCTGCGAGCCGGTTGCAGGCGTGCTTCAGCCGCTCACCCGCATCCGGCCGTCCGAAGAACCAGTCCTCGCCGACATTCGCGATCGCCAGGTCGTAATGCCCGCCTTCGAGCATCAGCTCGAGCAGCCCGTTCGAAGAAAGCCCGCTCCCGGCAAGGATCGACTGGTCGACCGGGTTGCTCACCCAGTCCGCCAGCCCGGGAGCCTTTGCCCGGACCTTCTCGCGAACCTCGTCGGGCAGCGGCACGACAACCAGGCCGTTCTCCTCGCATGCATCCGCGGATTGCACGCTGCGGCCACCACCGCCGCCGACCACCGCGACCCGCCGGCCCTTCGGAGCTGGCAGCAACGCCGCACCGATCATCAGGTCCACCAGTTGCTCCTGGTGGCGAGCTTCGTGTGCGCCGGCCTGCTTCAGTACCGTGCTCCACAGCTCCGCCGCCCCCGCCAGCGCCGCCGTATGCGAAGCGGCCGCCTTCGCGCCGGCGCTCGTCCGCCCCGCCTTGTGGATGATGACCGGCTTCTTCGCCGCTGCGGCGCTCAATCCCTCGAAGAACCCACGCCCATCCGGCACACCCTCCACGTACGCGCCGATGACGCCCGTCTCCGGGTCGTCGGCCAGGTAGCGCAGCATCTCGCCGGGCGTGACATCCAGCCCGTTGCCGTAGTTCGCGACCTTGCCGAACTTCAGCCCGCGCGCGCTACCCCGGGTGATGACCTCAACCGCGTTGTTGCCGCTCTGGCTCAGGAACGCCACGTTGCCTTTCGCCGCCGGCAGGTCTGGCCGGAACGAGAGACCGCCGGCCGGGTGATACAGCCCCATGCCATTCGGGCCGAGGATGCGAATGCCCGCCGCCGCCGCGTTGCTCGCGATCTGCCGTTCCAGGTCCGCCGCTTCTTCGTCTCCCGTCTCGCTGAACCGCCCCGTGAACAGGTGCAGGAACTTCACGCCGCGCTGCGCGCAATGTTCGACCAGCTCCAACACGGCGCTCGCAGGCACGCACGAGATCACCAGGTCCACCTGCTCGGGGACCGCCGCCAGCGTGGGGTACGCCTTCAGGCCCGCCACCTCATCGGCCCGCGGATTGATCGGGTAGATCGGCCCGGTGAACCCCTGGGCCCTCAGCGAAACCAGGTAGTCATGCCCCGGGCTATCGACGTTCGTCGAAGCCCCGGCCACGGCCACGGAGCGTGGGTTGAACAGCAGGTCGAGTTGGGGAGTCGTCGGAAAGCGCGCCATGGTGAGCGATTCTACGTCCGCGGCGCCTTCTCAGTCCGCCTCGTAGTCGGCAAACTCGGCGCCCGCGTCTTTCAGCCGCTTCTCCAGTCCGGCGCGTTCGCTCTCGGGCGCCTGCATGAGCACATGGAATCCCGTGTCCGAAGCCTCCGAAGCCTTATACGGCGGCTTCAGGTAGAACCCGTTGCACTTGTCTGCCAGCTCCACGAAGTTGCGCAGTGCCTTCGCATCCTCGTCCGCCAGGAACCGGTGCGCGTCCGTCACGGCGAACAGCGTCCCCGGAAGCCACGACTCGTTGTAGAACATGTCGTTCAGCGCGTCCCAGTTCTCGCCGAAGTACAGCGGGAACTGCATCACCGCTCCGATCTCCGCGAAGAACCCGGCCGAGGTCGCGCATTTCGTCCCTCGCAGGCGATGGATCGTCACGTCGTCTTCGATGCGCTCTTCCTGTATCTCCGAGACAAAGTCGTCGAACGCCTGCGACTCGTCGGTCGTCAGGAAGATTGCCGGTGGTTCTGCCTTGAAGAGCTTCTCGTACGCCATCGGCCCCCTCCGTTAGGGTGTGGTGCCCGTCGTAACCGGCGTGCCAGTCCCGGTCGTCGTCGGTGCGGGTGTCGCCGATGGGGGCGAAAACGGCGCGAAGTCAGTGTAGTGGTTGGAGGTGTAGTAGTAGGTCTTCGTCCCGGCCGCATCTCCAATCACCACGCGCTTGCTGCCGCGGGCTTTCGGGTCGCCCTTGTACTTGGCCACGTCGTACTCGCGGTAGGTCGGTCCTGCGGGAAGATCGCCGGACTTGTTCTCGTAAATCTGGTTGCCGTGGACCTCGCCCACCTGCAGCAGCAGGGTCGAATCGAGATCCCACTTCGTTTGGTCTTCAGTCCCGAAAATGGTCTTCAGCAGTTTGCGTGCCTGGGCGTTCGCTTTGCCTGCCCAGCTGGTACCGGACATCAACGGGCGCGGCGGCTTATCGAGCCCGGTGCTGACCACGGTTT
>CALFYR010000171.1 GCA_937954195.1 uncultured Dehalococcoidia bacterium | reverse complement strand
GCAGGCGTTCGCGGATGCCGGGGTAACGGATTTCGTGGCTGCGATCCCGCCGAACGGAGGAACAGGCGTGCAGGCGACGCGGGAGTTGTTGGCGGGGATTGCGCGGGGCGGGTGAGGGGATGGGACGGCGGCCGACGCGGGGCAGTCGTAGGCACGCCGCGATCCGCTTACTGGCGTGCGCGGTTCCTGGTGTGTCGTGGTGGCTGCCGTGTGCTGTCTCGGCTCGCCGCGATCCGCTCCCTTTCCGGTCGCGGTTCATCCGCGCGGTGGTCGGCGGGAACTGAAGGGCGTTCTGCGGTGTAGAACATCCGGGTGCAGCCAGAACAAGACGATGCCGGGCTGATTGCCGCAACGAAGGACGCCGATACGGCGGCGTTTGGCGTGCTTGTGCGGCGTTACCAGGAGGTGGCGTTCCGCACCGCGTACCTGATCGTGCGGGATGCGGGGGCGGCGGAAGATGTGACGCAGGAGGCGTTCGTGCGGGCGCACCGGGCGTTGGGTGGCTTTCGGGCCAGCGAGCCGTTCCGGCCGTGGCTGCTGCGGATTGTGACGAACCTTGCGTTGAACGAAGTACGTTCGCGAAAGCGGCGGAGCGGACTCCTCGAGCGGATGGGGTTCGCGGTGGGAAGCGGCAGCGCGCCGGCGCCCGAGGTGATTGCGCTGGAGACCGAGCGGCAGCGGATGCTCTGGCGGGCGATCTGTGAATTACCTGAAGACGACCGCGTTGTGCTGTTTCTGCGGCACTTCATGGAGCTGCCGGAGCGCGAGATCGCCGAGGTCATCGGTAAGGCGCCGGGGACGGTGAAATCGCGACTGCACCGGGCGAGCGAGCGGCTGCGCGGCGTGATCGAGGCGAGATACCCAACGTTGAAGCCGGCGTCGGCCGGGGGAGAAGAGCATGGCTGAGAACACGGGATCATGGGAGGCTGAGATGCTGAACGAGTTCGCGCGGGCGTTCCCGTACCCGGCGACACCGGACGTGGCACCGGGTGTGCTGATGCGGGTGGCGGAGCGCCCTTCTGCGCCGCCCCCGGGAGCGTGGCGGGTGCGCCTCACGACGGCGGTGCTGGCGTTGGTGGGGCTCGCGGCGGCAACTCTGGCGGTCTCCGATGGGGCGCGCGAGGCTGTCGCGGAGTTCTTCGGCATCGCGGTCGAAGGCGAACGGATTGAGGTGCTGCCGACGCCGATTGCGGGCTTGCCGACCCCATTCCCGGAGCCGGTCGATATTGCAGAACGAGCGCGGGCCGTGACGCCGCAAGAAGCGCGGGACGCGGTCGGGGACGAGCTGGTGGGCGTACCCGGGCGTGAACCGCTGGCGGTGTACCTGCTCGCGCCGGGTCAGGCGCCTGTGGTGGTCCAGCGGTACCAGGGATTCGACCTGTGGCAGGTGAGGACGAACGGCGCGCCGAACTTCGAGAAAGGCGTCATTGATGGGCGCGTAGTGGAGGAGGTGACGGTGAACGGGACCGCGGGGTACTGGATTGCTGGCGGACAGCGCTTGGTGACGTTCCTGGACGCTGAGGGGACGCCGGTGGCGGGGACGCAGCGGACGGTACTCGCGCCGACCTTGCTGTGGCACGACGGCGAACGGTACCTGCGGATCGAGGGGATTGGTGAGTTGGCGGAGGCGTTGGCGGTGGCGGAGGGTGTGCGGTAGGGCGATGGTTGGGTGGGGAGCCGGGTCGGATTCGCGGTGGGCGATGGGGAGACGCGGCTGACGCTGGGGGCGGTCCTGGTTCGCCGCGCTCCGCTCCCTTTCCGGTCGCGGTTCCTCTTGTGGTGGGTGGCGGAACCGGGACGTGGTGGGCGGTGTATGGAGGGCAGCGGTTCTTCCGCAGGAGGTTGGCGATGAACGTCGGGCGTGGTTGGAGGCTCGTAGCGATGGGAGCGGTGGTTGGTGGAGCGGTTTTGTTGGGCGGCGTGGCCCAGCAGGATGAGGTGGCCGCCGGTGGCGGTGGATGTCACGGTTCGCCTGAGAAGGAGGGAGATGGGACGCGTGTGGCGCTGGCCGGGAACTGCTTCAGCCCCATTGTGCTGAACGTGGAGCCGGGGGAGACGGTGGTGTTCGAGAACACGGATTCGGTGCCGCACGACATCACCGGGGCGGCCGGTGCGTGGGGCTCGAAGGGAATGCTGGAAGGCGCGGGCACTTCGGCGACGATCACGTTCACGGAACCCGGTCTGTATCCGTACAGCTGCTACCTGCACTACGGCATGACGGGCGTGATTTCGGTGGGCGATGCGCGTTCCGTGTCCGGGTGGGCGCCGGGAGAGATGACGGTGTCGCGGGTGCCCGTGGCGCCGGTGGGTGACGATGCGCCCGCGAGTGTGGCGGAAGCTGAGGATGGTGGATTCGGCGGATGGTGGCTTGCAGGAGGTGGTGCGCTGGTTGGGGTGGTGGTTGCCACGGGGGCGTGGGTGGTGCGTTTGCGGCGATCGTAGGCGGTGATTGGGATGGGAGCTGGCGGGGGGCTGTCTGGGTGCGCCGCGATCCGCTTACTGGCGTGCGCGGTTCCTGGTTTGCGGGGTGTAGTGGTGGCTGACGTGGGGCTGTCTGGGCACGCCGCGATCCGCTCCCTTTCCGGTCGCGGTTCCATGGCTTGCGGGGTGTTGTGGTGGCTGACGTGGGGCTGCCTGGGTAGGCGCCGATCCGCTCCCTTTCCGGTCGCGGTTCCTGGTGTGTGTGGGTTCAGGCGGTGAGGATTTCGAGGGCGTGGGCGGTGTTGGAGAGGTCGGCGAGGGCGTAGTCGGCGCCGGCGGCGAGGAGTTCGGCGGCGGTGAAGCGGCCGGTACCGACGCCGAGCGCCATCGCGCCGGCCCGGTGGGCTGCTTCGATATCGAGCGGGGTATCGCCGAGGACGATGGCGTTGCGGGGGTCGGGGTCGGTTTCGAGGCGGGTGGCGAGTTCGCGGATGCCGGCGGCGACGAGGTCGGCGCGGACGGCGTGGTCATCGCCGAATCCCCCGCCGACGAAGTGGTCCCAGAGGCCAAAGTGGCCGAGCTTGGCCTGCGCTCCGCGGCGGATGTTGCCGGTGGCGAGACCGAACCCCGGCTGTTCGAGGGAGAGGGCTGCGAGGAGTTCGGGCACACCCGGGAGGACGGAGCCGCCCTTCGAAGCGAGCGAGCCGGGCAGGTCCTCCAGGTAGGCTTCGACGTAGCGCGCGAGGTTTGCCTCGAGTTCGGGGCCGCCCTTGCCATGCATTTCGAGGACTTCGATGAAGATGCCGCGGTCGGTGCGGCCATCGAAGGAGACGCCTTCGGTGGCGCGGTCGATGGGCCAGAGGCGGGTGAAGGCGGACTCCATGGCGGTCCGGCCGGCGCCGGTGGTGGTGATGAGCGTCAGGTCGATATCGAAAAGGACGAGGCGAGGCACGCTTGGATTTTGGATTGCGGAATTGGGATTGTCGATTAACAACGGGGGTGTGGCGGTAGGATTTGTCGGATGCGCGTGCCGGCTGACCTTGAGGAGCATCGCTTCGAGCAGAACGGGCAGGAGTGGGCAGGGATGTGGTTCCCGCCGAGCCATGGCGCGCCGGAAGGGAGGCGTCATGGCTCGACCGGCGTGTGCGTGACTACGGAGGGACAGGTGGTGGTGGTGAGCGAAGGGAGCGGCTGGGGGCTTCCGGGCGGGCGGCCGGAGGGTGAGGAGGGGTGGCGCGAGACGCTGGATCGGGAGGTGTGGGAGGAGGCGTGCGCGGTGGTGGAGGACGCGCGGCTGATTGGTTTTGCGCAGGGCACGTGTTTGCGGGGGCACGAAGAAGGGCTGGTGCTGGTGCGTTCACTGTGGGTGGCAACGGTGCGGCTGGAGCCCTGGGCGCCGGAGTTCGAGACGGTGGAGCGGGATGTGCTGGAGCCGGGGGAGGCTCTGGAGCGGCTGCTCCGGTTCGACCCGAACCCCGCGTTGTTACGGATGTTCCGGGAGGCGTTTCCGGGGTTGGTGGACGGCGTATTTGACGGCGGTTCGACAACGTGAGGTTTGCGCCCCAGAATCCCGCGCATGGCCTACGAACACATCGCATACGACGTTGAAGACAAGATCCTGACGATTACGCTGGACCGCCCCGAACAGCTGAACGCATTCACGGGGACGATGCAGAACGAGCTCATCGACGCGTGCAACCGCGCGGACGCGGACGACGATATCCGGGTGATTATTGTGACCGGGCGGGGGCGCGGGTTCTGCGCGGGAGCCGACCTTTCCGGCGGGCCGAATACGTTCAACGCGAGTTCGCGAGGGCGTTCGACGGACATCAAGGAGTACCGGGACGGCGGCGGGCAGGTGACGCTGAGGTTCTTCGAACTGAAGAAGCCGATCATCGCGGCCATTAACGGGCCGGCGGTGGGCGTGGGCGCGACGATGACGCTGGCGATGGACATCCGGCTTGCCAGCGAGAACGCGAGGATGGGGTTCGTGTTTTCGCGGCGGGGGATTGTGCCGGAGGCGTGCAGCAGCTGGTTCCTGCCGCGGATCGTGGGGATTCAGCAGGCGATGGAGTGGGTGGCTACCGGGCGGGTGTTCACCGCGCAGGAGGCGCTGGCGGGCGGGCTCGTGCGAAGCCTGCACGCGCAGGACGCGCTGCTCCCGGCGGCGCACGCGCTTGCGCGGGAGATTGCGGACAACACGTCGGGCGTTTCGGTGGCGCTGGGGCGGCAGCTGATGTGGCGGGGCCTGACGGCGGCCCATCCCATGCACGCGCACATGGCCGATTCGCGGGGGATTCTCTACATGGGCGGGACGAGCGACGTGCACGAGGGCGTGGCGTCGTTCCTGGAGAAGCGCGCGCCGAACTTCACGATGAGCGTGGCGAATGAGCTGCCCGACCTGTTCCCGAACTACAAGGTGCCGGAGTTCGAGTAACGAAGAGGGAGGACCACCATCGTCGGTGGTCCTCCGTCCCGGTCGCTAGTTGACGCGGCGGTCCAGGCCCTTCCAGTAGGGCTCGCGGAGGTCCTTCTTCAGGATCTTGCCGCTGGGGTTGCGCGGGAGCATTTCGGCGAAGTCGATGGACTTCGGGACTTTGTAGCCGGCGATGCGTTCTTTCGCGAAGGCGATGATCTCGTCCGGGGTGACTTCGGCGCCGGGTTTCTTAACGACGACGGCCTTCACGGCTTCGCCCCAGCGCTCATCCGGGACGCCGAAGACGGCGACATCGGCGATGGCCGGGTGGCCGAAGAGGGCTGATTCGACCTCGGCCGGGTACACGTTTTCGCCACCGCTGACGATCATGTCCTTCACGCGGTCGTGGATGTAGAGGTAGCCGTCCTCATCGAGGTAGCCCGCATCGCCGGTGTGGAACCATTCGCCGCGAATGGCCTTCGCCGTCTCTTCGGGAAGGTTCCAGTAGCCCTTCATGTTCTGTTGCGTGCGGCAGATGATCTCGCCCACTTCTCCGGCGGGGAGGCTGTTGCCTTCGGCGTCGACGATGCGGATTTCGATGCCGCCCATGGGCCGGCCGCAGGAGCGCATGCGCTGGTTGCCATTCGGGTCGTGGTCTTCCGGCGGGAGGTAGGTGATGGCGCCGGTGGTTTCGGTGAGGCCATAGACCTGGGCGAAATCGCACTTGAAGACCTGGATGGCGTTGCGGAGCAGGTCGAGCGGGATTGGCGAGGCGCCGTAGACGATGAGGCGCAGCTTCGAGAAGTCGGTTTCGGTGACGCCGGGCGTCTGGGTGAGGAAGAGGATGACGGCCGGCACGAAGAGCGCCTTGGTAACGCCGTGGGCGGGGATAACGCGCAGGATTTCCGGAGGGATGATGTCGCGGACGATGACGGCGGTGGCGCCGGCATAGAACCCGACGATGCCCCAGCCGCTGCCGGCGATGTGGAACAGCGGCATGCAGACGAGGTTGATGTCGTCGGCGGTCCAGGGGTCGCCCCATTCGCTGACGGCGGCGGGGATGAGGGTGAGCAGGTTGGCGTTGGTGAGCTGGGCGCCCTTCGGGTGGCCGGTGGTGCCACTCGTGTACATCTGGATGGCGACGTCTTCGGGGTCGATCGCGATGTGGGGGTCATCGGCGGACTGGCGATCGCGCCACTCGGGGTAGTAGGCCCAGCCGTCGTGTGCCTCATCGATGGCGATGACCGTTTTCACGGTCTTCAGGTCGGCGAGGATTTTCTCGGCGACGGGGAAGAACTCTTTGCCGACGAAGAGGACTTCCGCCATGGCGTCGTTGATGACGTAGGCGACCTCCGGGGGTGCGAGACGCCAGTTTACGGCGACCATGACGGCGTTGGCTTTGGCCGAGCCGAAGGTGACTTCGAAGAAGCGGTCGGAGTTCTTATCCAGGAAGGCGACGCGGGCCTGCGGCTTGAGGCCGGCCGCGACGAGCCCGTTCGCAACCTGGCTGGCGCGGCGGTCCAGTTCGCCGTAGGTCGTCTGTTGATCGCCAAAGATCATGGCGGTGTGACCGGGGCGAGCTTCCGCGTGGGCGCGGGTGATATCGGCGACGGATTGGATGCGCAGTTCGGTGGTCATACGGGCTTACCTCCCGGAAAGTCTGGGCGCGTGGAAGTGTCGCGCCAGTCACCAATCGTTGCAAGGGGAAGTTGCGAGTTGCGAGTTGCGAGCTGCGAGTTCCAGGCCCGAGCCTAGTTGACCTGGGGGTCTTTGGGGGCGTAGGCGAACATTGCGAGGCGGCCGGGCTGGCGTTTGAGGATGTTGCGCCAGAGCATCTCCGGGTCGCGGGAGAAGGCGTCATCGGGGTCGGCGTCGACGACGAACCAGGCTTCTTCCTCGATTTCGCGTTCGAGCTGGCCCGCGCCCCAGCCAGAGTAGCCAGCGAAGACGCGGATCTCCTCAACGGCGCCGTCGAGCTCTTCGGGCGGTTTTGCGAGATCGATGAGGCCGACGCGGCCGACGACGCGGTTCGGGGTGGGCGTGATGAGCCACTCCTTGTAGCGGCCAAGCACGAGCGCCGCGGAGGGCTCGACCGGGCCGCCCTGGAAGACGACGGGAGGCTCGGCGACGTGGCGGGCGAACTGCGGGAGGTGCTCTTCGACGCCCTCGTTCGCGAGCGGCCGATTGAGCACGAGGCCCATGGCGCCGTTCTCATCGTGCAGGCACATGAGGATCACGGTCCGGAAGAAGTTGGGGTCCGTGAGGTTCAGCGTGGCGATGAGGAGCCGGCCGGCGAGCGAATCAGACACGAGAGCGAGTTTCCCGCAGATGGCAGGTTTCGGCCAACGGGGTCCGGGTCAGGCGACGCTGGTGATTCGCTGTTGGCCGCGGGTGAGTTCGAGGAGGAGCGCGCGGACGAGAGCCATGGTCTCTTCGATGGCTTCCAGGATCGGCGCAGTCTCCGCGGGTTCCAGGTGGCCCTGCTTTTCGCACGACTTGAGGAGGTTGCGCAGCTTATCGAGGCAATCGCGGGCGCCACGCAGGGCGTTGCGGGCTTCGACGCGGGAGGCAAGGTCCCACGGGGGCATGGCGGCCGACGCGCATGCCACATGAGCGAGCGCGGAGACGCCGGAATCGGCGATCTGGGCGCCATAGAAACGCACGCGCTGGAGGCCGGGCGATCGCTCGACTTCGAGGGCACCCTCAGAGACGCGGTGCGCCGCCTGGAACGCCAGCGTGGTTAATGATCGCAAGTCCTTCACGGCCAACTCCCCATTCCACGATTCTTCCCACATCGTGGTTGTCGGGCCGTTCAGGAGGGACTCCATCAGGGGATTCCCTCAACTCCGGCGGTATTTTGGCCTAGTGTCGAAATTTCTTTCGCAATTGGGCCGTAACACACGACAGTATTGTCGTTAGTAGGAGCGAGGGAGGCCCAATTCGTGCTGGCCGAGGAAGTTGAGGATCATCTCCTGGGTGACGGGCGCGATGCGCATGAGGCGGGCTTCGCGCCAGTAACGGCCGATATCGAATTCGAGGGCGTAGCCGAACCCGCCGTGGGTCTGGAGGGCGCGGTCGGCGGCTTCGAAGGCGAATTCGGCGGCGAGGTACTTCGCCATGTTGGCTTCGGCGCCGCATGGTTGGCCGGCATCGTAGAGGTCGGCGGCGTGACGAATCATGAGTTCGGCGGCCTGGAGCTTGGCGTAGCTATCGGCGAGGGGGAACTGGATGCCCTGGTTCTGGCCGATGGGCCGGCCGAAAACGACGCGACTTTTCGCGTAGCCGACCGCCTTGCGCAGGGCGGCCTTGCCGGTGCCGAGCGCTTCCGCCGCGATGAGGATGCGCTCCGGGTTGAGGCCATCGAGGAGCTGGTAGAAGCCCTTGCCTTCTTCGCCCACGACGCGCGACACCGGGACGGGCAGATCGTCGTAGAAGACCTCGTTCGAATCGACGGCGTTGCGGCCAAGCTTGGGGATTTCGCGGACGGTGACGCAGGCCGGATCGAGGTCGGCGATGAAGAGGGTCATGCCATCAGTCCGGCGCTTGCACTGGTCGGCGGGGGTGGTGCGGGCGAGGACGAGCGCCTTGCTCGATTCCTGGGCTTTGGAGGTCCAGACCTTCTTGCCGCGGAGCACGTAGTGGTCGCCATCACGGACGGCGACGGTGGAGATGGAGGGTGTGTCGGAGCCGGCGTCGGGTTCGGTGATGCTGAAGGCGACGTGGAGTTCGCCGGATGCGGCTGCGGGAAGGATCTCCTGCTTGAGTTCGTGGGAGCCGTGCTTCACGACGGGGTTGAGTCCGAAGATAGTGAGGTGGAGGGCGGTGGCGCCGTTCATGGCGGCGCCGCTGGCGGCGACTTCTTCGAGGAGGAGGGCAGCTTCGGTGATGCCGAGGCCCGCGCCGCCGTATTCGGGTGGAATGGCGATACCCAGCCAGCCGGCTTCGGCGAAGGCGCGGTAGAAGTCCCACGGGAACTCGTGGTTGGCGTCGCGTTCGCGCCAGTAGTCATCGCCGAAGCGCGCGGCGAGGGCGCGGGCCTGGGTGCGGATCTGTTCCTGTTGTTCGGTGAGGGGCATTGCGGCGGAACATTAGCATAGTGCCGAGTGCCGAGTGCCGAGTGCCGAGTGCCGAGTGCCGAGTGCCGAGTG
>CALFYR010000170.1 GCA_937954195.1 uncultured Dehalococcoidia bacterium | reverse complement strand
CCCTACGCCGGCATTTCCGGCTGACAGGTGCGGCAGAAACTGGTGATGCGCTGGTTGGCGGTGATTTCGCTGATGGTGGCGCCGCAGCGGGGGCATTCCTTGCCGCCTAACCGGTGGACGCGCATGAAGTCGCGGCGCTCTTCGTAGTCCAGTACGCCGTCTTTCACCATCGCGCCGGCGACGAGCGGGGTGGCCCACTCCATCACCTGGCGGGCGGCGCGGTAGAGCTTCCGCAGCTCGTCGTCCGAAAGCTTCGTGCGTGGGATGTACGGGTTGATCTGGGCTTCCCACAGGATCTCGTCGCTGTAGGCGTTGCCGATGCCCTGCACGAACTCGGCGTTCGTGAGCACGCTCTTGATCTGGCCGCGGTACTTCTTCGTGCGGGCGAGCCATTCATCCTCGGTGAGGGCAGGGTCCAGCAGGTCCGGACCGTTGGTGGACCAGTTGGGGATGCTCGCCATCTGGTCGAGCGGGACGAGGTAGATCTTGCCCATCACGCGGTCGTCGGAATAGCGGAGCGACTTCCCGCCTTCGATTTCGAGCACGAGGCAGGTCTTGGCGCGGAGCTTCACCTTCGGGTCGACGTACTGGAAGCGGCCGGTGAGCATCGGGTTGATGGCGAGCACGCGTTCGCTTGCCAGGGGAAAAAGCAGGAATTTGCCGTGGCGCTGTACGTCGCCGAAGACGTCGCCGGGGAGGGTTTCGCGCAGGACCTGGGCCGGCGTGCGGAAAACGTGCGGGATGCGCGCTTCGGCGGTGGCGATGGTCTTGCCGGCCAGGTGCTCGGTGAAGTAGCCCTTGATCGCCTCGAGCTCGGGTATCTCTGGCATTGGGGTAGTTTGCGGGAATCTCAGCACGGAGTCACGGGCGTGCATCCCGCGCGCAAGGGCGAATCACGTGTGCCGCGAACGCGCCGCTCCCTGCCGGGTCGCGGTTCTGGGGTGGCGGTTCTGTGACGGGGTTCACGCATTCTGAACCGTGCTCCGACTAATGGGTGATGGTTCCTCCCCCCAGCGATGGGAGTACGCGCGTAAGGCCAGCCGTACATTTCGGTCATACAGAGAGAAGGCAGCGGGGACGAGACCAAACCCCGCCGCGCAACCCGGGAGGCAACACGAACATGGAAGCAACGATTCTCGACATCACGACCGGCGCCCAGCCCCAGGCTCATGCGCACCACTGGATCATCGAAGAGGCCTCCGGGCCGCTTTCGCCCGGCCGCTGCAAGACGTGCGGCGCGACGAAGAATTTCAAGAACTGGCTCGAAGACAGCGACTTCATCACGAACGAAGAGCATCGGCTGGCCGCGTAACCCTACCTCGCGCGGCCACGCCTTCCTCTATCTACGAGGCACGGAGACCCCCCGCTCCGTGCCTCGTTTTTGTTTTGCTTCAGATGCTCTCCCAGGCCAACAGCCCCGCCCAGGCCGCGATGATGACCGCGATGACGCCCGGGATGAGGTCGCGCGCGTAGATGCGTCCACCGGCGGTGTAGGCGAGCACGCACTTGGTGACCGAGTTGGTTGAGAGGCTGGCCATGATGGCGATGGCGCCATCGGTGGGCGAGAGCTTTCCGGCCGCGACCAGGGAGGCGACGCCAACCATCGGGGAATGGGCATCGGCGAAACCCGCGGCAGCCGCGGAGATGGTCACGCCCGAACTTCCGAGCCAGTCGTTGAGCGCGGCCGAAACGAAGAGTACCGCGGTGACCGTGAGCGCGAAGATGAGCGCGGTCTTCGGTTCGAAGGCGCGGCCGCGGGCTTCGTGGGGCTCGTCGCCGGTTTCGCGGAAGGCACGGAGGCCAAAGAGCACCCCGTAGGCAACGGCGATGGCGCCGGCGGCCACCATTGCCGGAACAATCTCCCGCAGTGTTTCGCGGTTGGTGGCGCCGACGATGATGAGGGCCTGGGCCACTGTTGCGACCGTGGAGAAGACGCCGCCCGCCACCGCGGCGCGCATGAGCTCCGGCTCGCGCTTTGCGCGGCTGCCCATGGCCGCGATGGTGGCTGAGCTGGAGACGAACCCGGATGCGAACCCGGCCAGCGGCAACCCGAAGCGCGGCCCGAGCGTGCGCACGGCGATGTACCCCACGGCGCCAATCGCCATCACGATGACGACGAGACGCCAGACGGTGAACGGGTTGATCGCGTCGTACGGGCCCATGTCTTCGTCCGGGACGAGGGGGAGCACCACGAGGGCGGCTCCGGCGAAGAGCAGACCATCGTGGACCTCCTGTTCGGTGAGCGCCTGGTTCACGAACCGGTGGATCTGCGTCTTGGCGGCGAGCAGGATGGCGACCGCCACGGCAAGCCCGCTTGCGAGTTGCGGCTGTTCGATGGCGAGTGCGCCGAGGAGGAACGCGACCAGGAGCGCGACTTCCGTGGTGAGCCCGCGATCCTTTTGGTCGCCCGTGGAATAGGCGATGAGCACGGCCGCGCCGACAAAGGCGAGAGCCACCGCGAGGACGGCCTCGCTGCCGAGCGCCATGGCGATGCCGCCGAGCAGGGCCGTGAGGGCGAACGTGCGGATGCCCGCGAAGCTCGCGCCGCCCCCGGACCGCTTGCGCCGTTCGCGCTCGACTCCGAGGAGAAGGCCAATGCCGAGCGCGACGGCGAGCCGCCAGCCTTCCTCATCGGCGATGCTCGCGAAATCCATGCGGCTAGAACCAGCCGCGGCGGTGGAAGAAGTACGCCATGCTGCCGGCCATCGCCGCCATGGCCGCCATCATCGCGCCGAACCCCCAGTTGCTGTGGAGGCCGGGGATGTCATCGAAGTTCGTGCCGAAGACGCCGGTGATAACGGTTGCCGGGAGCGCGAGCGCACCGACCACAGCGAGCACCTTCATCACCTCGTTCATCTTGTTGTTCAACGTGCTGAGGTAGGTGCTAAGGGCAACTTCGGCGTCTTCGCGCAGTTCTTCGAGCGAAAGGTCGACGCGGAGGAGATGGTCGTAGATGTCGCGGTAGTAGATGACGTTCGCCTGGTGGACATGCTCGACTTCGCCGCGGCCGAAGCGCAGGAGTACGGCCAACTGCGGGGCGAGTAGCCGCCGGAGCTTCCCGGCGGCACGCCGCAGTTCGAGGATGCGGGGCGTGTACTGGCCGGGCTGGCCCT
>CALFYR010000169.1 GCA_937954195.1 uncultured Dehalococcoidia bacterium | reverse complement strand
GCGGCGATGCCCGCGAACTGAAGGCGCTTGTGCTTTCGCTCGCCATCATGGTCCCGGTCGTCGGGCTGGTGTTCATCCAGCCGGACCTCGGAACGTCACTCGTGTTCGGCGCCATCTGGCTCGGCGTCGTCATCGTGGCTGGTGTGAACCGCAGCCACCTGCTCGTGATGGGGGCCATCTTCGTGGCCGTCCTGCCGTTCGTCTGGACCTTCGGGATCGAGGACTACCAGGTCCAGCGTATTTCGGTTCTCGTCGACCCGAACCGGGACCCGCTCGATACGGGATTCACGACGCTCCAGGGCGAAATCGCGCTCGGTTCGGGCCAGATCTTCGGCAAGGGCTACACCCAGGGCGACCAGACCCAGCTCGAATACCTGCGCGTCGCTACTCGCGACTTCATCTTCAGCCTGATGGGCGAAGAGTTCGGGTTCGTGGGCGCGATGGTGATGTTCGCGCTCTTCATCCTGTTACTCATGCGCGGGATACGCGCTGCGCAGCTAGCGGGGGATGTTGCGGGTCAGCTTGTCGCCGTCGGCATCGTTATGTTGATCTTGATGCAGACGTTCATCAACGTGGCCGTCAACCTCAGCCTGTTCCCGGTGACCGGTATTCCGCTGCCCTTCGTTTCCCAGGGTGGTTCGTCCCTGGTCAGCCTGTTCATCGCGATCGGCATCCTGCAGAGCATCGTGATGCGCCACCGCGCCTACCGGCAGACGTAGGCGTCAGCCGACGGGCCGAATGGCCGCGAGGGCCTCGCGCAGGGTCCGCACCGGTTCGAGTCGCATTCCCTCAACGGCAGGTGTGCCCACCGGGACGAGTGCGCGCGTAAACCCCAGCCTCCCGAGTTCCGCAAGCCGACGCGGCGCCTGCTGCACCGGCCGAATGGCGCCGGACAGGGCTACCTCGCCGAGAAACGCCAACCCCCGCGGGACCGGCTGATCCCACGCTGCCGAGGCCAGGGCGACGGCTATCGCTAGGTCTGCGGAGGGCTCGCGCAGGCGGAGGCCGCCACTAACACTCGCAACCACATCAAGGCCGCCTGTGTTGATGCCACCCCGGCGCGCGAGCACCGCCAGCAGCAGGTGCAGGCGCGACGTCTCTATCCCGCTGGCAATGCGGCGAGGCGCGGCAAGGTTGGATGGCACGGCCAACGCCTGCACCTCCAGCGCGAGCGGACGCGAACCTTCGATAACCGCCGTCACCGCGCATCCCGATGCTTCGGCGTCGTGGGCTTCCAGCAGTGCCGAGCTCGGGTTCTCGACGCTCTGCAGGCCGGCCCCCGTCATCTCGAAGACCCCGACCTCGTCGGTCGCCCCGAAGCGGTTTTTCACAGCCCGCAGGACCCGTAGCGCGCCACCTTCGGCGCCTTCGAAGTACAGGACTGCATCGACAAGGTGTTCGAGCAGGCGTGGCCCCGCGATCTCGCCGCCCTTCGTGACGTGACCGGTCACAATCGTCGCCACTTCCTCGCCCTTGGCGAACCCGACGAGCCTCGCGCCGGCCTCCGCCAGCTGCGCCGGTCCACCGGAGCGCGATTCCAAACCCTCGACGTAGACGGACTGAATGGAATCGATAATCAGCACATCCATCCCGGCCTCGGTGGCCGCCGCGAGAGCGCCGTCGAGGCTCGATTCGGGGATCAGCGTGATGGACGCATCGCCGATACCCAGGCGGCTGGCCCGCATACGGACCTGCCGAGGTGACTCTTCGCCACAGACGTAACCCACGCGGTGCCCGTCCGCGGCCAGTTTCGCGGCAGCCTGAAGCACAAGCGTGGATTTCCCAATGCCCGGGTCGCCTCCCACCAGCACCAGGCCGCCCGGCACAATTCCGCCGCCCAGCACGCGGTCGAGCTCCGGGATTCCAGTGACCATGCGGCGGCCCGGCTCATCCGGCACATCCGCGAGCGCGAGCGTTTTACCGGGTAGCGCCGGACGTCCTCCCGCTCGCGCGGTGGGCCCCCGGCCAACGCCGGCCTCGTACTGCTCGAGCGTGTTCCACTGCTGGCATTCGCCGCAGCGGCCAACGTACGCGACGGTCGACCAACCGCACTCGCGGCAGCGGTAACCACGGGTTGTTCGCGCCATCGGGGCCGAGTCTACCGGCGCGGCCGGACACCGCACAGCCGCCGCGTCACAGGAAGCCGGTTCGAATCAGTTCGCCTCGGTTGCCTTCTCCAGGAACGGCTTGACCGCCGCGGCCAGCGGCCAATGCTCCGGCTTCTGGAGCATCGGGTCGCGGGCCAGGACCTGTTCGGCCATCTTCCGTGCCCGCACCAGGATGTCCCGATCCGTGAGCCGGGCGACCCGGAGCATGGTATTGGCGCCACTCTGGAGGCGCCCCCACGTTTCGCCTTCGCCGCGCATGCGCAGGTCCACCTCCGCAAGCTGGAAGCCGTCGGTCGTTTCGCACATCGCTTCGAGGCGCTCGCGGGCCTCCGGGCCCGGGTCCTCCTCACTGCTAAACAGCAGGCAGTAGCTTTGCTTCTCGCTCCGCCCGACACGGCCGCGGAACTGGTGCAGCTGGCTCAACCCGAACCGCTCAGCGCCCTCGATCACGATCACCGTCGCATTCGGTACGTCGATGCCGACTTCGATGACACTTGTCGAAACGAGCACCTGCGATTCGCCACGGCCGAAGCGCCCCATAATTTCGTCCTTGGATTTGCCGCTCATCCGCCCATGCAGGAGCTCGAGGTTGTAGCCCGCGAGCGGCCCGGTTCTCAGGTGTTCGAACTCTTCTTCGGCCGAACGGACGTCCAGCGTTTCGGATTCCTCCACCAGAGGGCAGATGACGAACGCCTGCTCACCTTCATCGAGTCGCTTGCGCAGGAAGCGGTACGCGTCGTCTCGCTCGTGCGGCTGGTACCAACGGGTTTTCACCGGCTGGCGGCCGGGAGGCATCTCGTCGATGGTCGACACTTCGAGGTCACCGTAGACGGTCAGAGCCAGCGTCCGTGGGATCGGTGTCGCGGTCATCACGAGCAGATGGGGGTTCAGGCCCTTCTGACGAAGCTTCGCGCGCTGCATGACCCCGAAACGGTGCTGCTCATCGATGACAGCGAGCGCGAGGTTCGGCATGGCCACATCGTCTTCCAACAGGGCGTGGGTACCGATGACGATATCGGCGCCGCCGTGGGCAACGTCGCCGCGGATCTGCGCCTTCTGGCCGGCGGTGAGAGAACCGGTGAGCAGCAGCACGCGCAGAGGCCGGCCGAGCCAGTCAGGAGCGAACATTCCGCTCAGCGCGCTCAGTTCCTCTCCTCCAAGCAAGCGCGAGAGGGAACGGTAGTGCTGTTCGGCGAGGATTTCGGTTGGCGCCATGAGGGCTGCCTGGTATCCGGAGCGCACGGCAGCCAACATCGAGGCGAATGCCACCACGGTCTTTCCGCTACCTACATCACCCTGCAATAGCCGCAGCATCGGGTGCGGACCTTCCAGGTCGGCCTCGATCTCCCCGAGACAGCGCTGTTGCGCGCGCGTCAGCGGGAACGGAAGCGCGCCAAGGAATGCGTCACGATCTTCCGCGAGCGCCACGGGCGGGGCGTCGTTGCCTTCCTGCCACTCAGCCCGGCGCATCAGCACCGCGCATTGCACTGCCAGGAACTCCCCTATCGCCAGGCGCTGGCGGGACCGTTCGACACCACCCGGATCGGGCGGATAGTGGTACTCGCGGATGACGTTCGCGATAGGAGTCAGTTGCTCCTTCTCACGGATCCAGCCGGGGACCGGGTCGTTCACCTCGGCGGCGAGCTGGTCGACGGCCGCCTTCACCGCCCGCCGAATCGTCCGCTGGCCCAGCCCGGCGGTGGCCGGATAGACAGGCTGCAACCGCCCACCTTCGAGTGAGTCATCGTCGGCGGGCTCGTATTCCGGGTTCTCCATCTGGATGCGCCCGCGGTACTCCCGCACGCGTCCAGAAAGGACGATCTGCTGGCCCTCGCTCATCCCGCGCGCGACGTACGGCATGTTCCACCACATGGCCTTGAGCATCCCCGTACCGTCGGTGATGACCGCCTGTGCGCCGCGCACGCGACGTCCGAAACGTACCTCTCCAATCGAGAACACGGTTCCAATGACGGTCTGAGGAGTGCTCGAAGGGCGCAGGTCCCGGATCTTGCGCAGGTCCGTGAAGTCGTTGAACCGCCGCGGGAAGAGGAACACAGCCTCGCCGGCGTTCGTCACGCCGAGGCGTTCGAACCGCTCCGCCGCTGACTTGCCAACGCCCGGCAGGTGCGTGACCGGCGAATCGAGCCGCAGACGGCGTGCCGGGGCGGCAGCGCTTCCGGCATCGTCAGTGTGCGCGGCGATTGCGGCTGGAGGCCGCCGGCGGGTGGGAGTGCTTCGCCGTGGCGGCGTAGGCGAGGTCGCTGCGGCGGGGCTTGCCCCGAGTGCACGCAACGTCCCATCTATCCAGTTTCGCCGGGCGTCCTCGTCTAACGAGCGGTAGCCCTCGCGTGGTAGGTCCCGGATGCGCCGGTCCAGCGGGCTCCCATCGGCGATCAGGCCGTCCTCCCGCATCTGGATGAACATCCGGTCCAGCCCGCCAATCACGGCCTGGTTCGCGCAGCCGCGCTCCCGTTCGAGTTCGAACACCCGCCGGATACGCCCGGCCTCGGTGCCCGCCACCGCGCTCACTCCCGCTCCAGGGCAGCCACCCCAATGGCGTTCGGGCCCGTATAAACGCCCACCACCGGACCTATCGACCCGAGATGCAATTCCGTGTGCGGCAACTGCGGTCGCAGCCGGTCGATCAGGTAGCTCGCGGTGTCCTGCGCGCCGCTCGCAGCGATGAACATCTCCTTCGCCCGGGGCATGCCGGCCGCGATGTCGTGTATTCGCTCGATCGCCTTGCTGCGCGTCCGTACGCGTTCGAACGGCGCGACCTCTCCGTCCTCCACCCGAAGGATAGGCTTAATGCTGAGCACCGAGCCGAGCAGAGAGCGGGCGCGCCCGATCCGTCCCCCCTTTTGGAGGTACTCGAGGGTATCGACGAGCACGTGGACCGACGTGCGATCCATCGCCCGGCGGGCCGTGGCGACGACCTCCGGGAGCGAGGCGCCGGCATTCGCCGCTCGAGCAGCTTCGAGGACGATCAGGCCAAGGCCAAGGCTCACGTTGTACGAATCGATGAGGTCGATGTGCATCTCGTGCTTCAGTACTTCCCGCGCGACCTGGGCGGCGTTCATCGTCCCCGAGAGCTTCGATGACAGGTGGATGGAGACGATCTCGCTGCCGTCCTGTCCGACTTCGGCGTACGCCTCCTGGAACAACTCCACCGACGGTTGACTCGTCCTCGGGATCTCCCGCGAAGCCTGCTGACGTTCGTAGAACTCGTCGGCAGATATCTCGATCCCATCGAGGAACGCTTCCTCGCCGAAGAACACCGTCAGGGGAACGACGGTAACGCCGTGTGCGGCGGCAAGTTCGGGCGGGAGATCGCAGGTGGAGTCGGTCACGATTCTGACGGTCATAATTGTTTAGCTGCCTACGCGGGATAGTATAAGCACAGCCCGGGAAACGCGTAGAATGCTCGCATGGCCGTCATCAAGCTCGCACCATCCATCCTCACCGCCGATTTCGGACGCCTCGCCGATGAAGTCCGCGCGGCCGAGGTCGGCGGGGCAGACCTTCTGCACCTCGACGTGATGGACGGGCGGTTCGTCCCGAACATCACGTTCGGAGCGGTGGTCATCGATGCGCTCCGGAAGGTTACGCGCCTGCCGTTCGATATCCACCTGATGACGGTCGAACCCGAGCGGATGCTGGAACAGTTCGCCGACACCGCAGACACGATCAACGTGCACATCGAGGTTTCGCCGCATGTCAACCGCACCCTCGACACCATCAGACGGATGGGCAAACGGGCCGGTGTCTGCATCAACCCTGGCACCTCCGTGGCGGCAATCGAAGAGTCGCTCCCGGATGTAGACCAGGTAATGGTGATGACCATCAACCCGGGGTGGGGTGGGCAACAGATGCTACCCCGCCAGTTGGAGAAGGTCGCGGCGGTGCGGCGCCTGCTCGATGGCATGGGCTCGCCGGCCGACGTCATGATTGACGGCGGCGTGAAAGCGGGGAACGTCGCCCAATGCGTTGCCGCCGGTGCGAACGTGCTGGTGTGCGGCAGCTCGGTGTACAACCCCAACATGAGCGTCGCCGAGAGTCTCGCCCAACTGCGGAAGGCTGTGGGGTAACCTTCGGCTCCCTGGCCCCGTTGTTAGTGCCCGTGGGGACACCGGCGGCGTACATCCGGCCGCGAGCAATCTACCTCCTGCGGCGTACCGGCGGCTGCCTCCTGATGGATTGGCGCGACGAGTACACCCGCGAACCGGTCTGGCTCGCGCCCGGCGGCAGCATCGAGCACGGCGAGGCGGCCTTGGCGGCGGCCCACCGGGAACTCCACGAAGAACTGGGCATCACGGGAGTCGAACTTCTACACGTCGCCACCTTCGAGAACATCTTCGAATACGGTGGGGCGACCGGACACGAGGTCTGTTTTGTCTTCGAAGGACACGCGCCCACGCAGCTCGCGGCGCTCGACGTGGTCCGGGGCGTAGAGAGCAACGGGGAGGCCATGCAGTTGGTATGGGTCACGCCGGACGAGGTCGCGCGTGCCGTTCGACCCCTGTGGCCAGCCCCGCTCTCATCATTTCTCACGCGCGGCTAACCACGAAATCGCGGAAGAACTGCTGACGCGCGGCAGCGCCACCCACTATTATCCGGCCACTCAGTCGCGGCCCCGGAGTGGAGAGCCTATGCAGATCGCCTTCCTCGTCATCTTCAGCCTTGGGCTCTTCCTTGCGTTCATCACCTTCATCGTCGGCGAGTTGTTCGACCTGGGCGGAGATGGGGGCATGGACTCAGGAGGGGAGGTCGGCCAGGGTACGCCCTCGCCGCTCAGCTCCCGCATCCTGTTCGTCTTCGCCACGGCGTTCGGTGGCTTTGGGTTCATTGGCACGGTGCTGGATTGGCCGGTCTGGGCGTCCGTGCTGGCAGCAATCGGCGGGGGCCTCTTCGTGGCCGCCGGCACGTTCTTCCTGATCGTGCTCCCAATGGCGAAACAACAGGGGTCCACGACCGTTCGAGCGCAGGACTTCGTGAACCTTCCGGGCCAGGTCACGTCCGAGATACCGGAGGGCGGGCTCGGACGCGTCACCATCGTTGCGCCGGCGAGCGGCGCGCGCGTCGGAATGCCGGCCCGCGCTTCATCGGGTGGGCGCATCGCCTTCGGAACCAGCGTCCGCGTTATCGCGGAGGGCGGGGGAGTCCTCACGGTCGATCTCATCGATACCCCCGCAACGACTACACCGGCCGAGAGCCAGGAGCACCAGGCATGAGCGTTACCGTCATCCCATTTGTCGTCGGGGGCATCGCATTCGTCGTGCTCCTTGCGGGCGCGATGTACGCCCGCTTCTACGTCAAAGTCCCGCCGGACCAGGTTGCGGTGTTCACCGGCCGTGGCGGATTCCGCGTTGTCCGGGGTGGCGCCAGCTTCCGGCTGCCAATCATCGAACGCGTCGACTACATGTCGCTGGCTCCGTTCGAGACACCGCTGCCCATTCGGGGGGCCTACTCCAAGGAAGGCGTGCAGGTGAACGTCGATGCGGTCTCGCTCGTGCGCTTCGATTCGGAGGACGCATCGATCCGCACTGCCGCCGAGCGCTTCCTGAACGCCGACCGCGAACAACTGCAGCAGACCGTCCAGGAGATTCTCTCCGGCCACCTCCGAAGCATCTGCGCAAAGATGACGGTCGAGGAGATTAACGGTTCGCGGGAAGCACTGGTGACGGCCGTTTCCAACGAGGCGGGCGCCGACTTCGCTGGGCTCGGCATGAACCTCGATGTGCTCACGATTCAGCACATCAGCGACGATCAGGGTTACCTCGATAGCCTCGGGCGAAAGCGCGTCGCCGAAGTGCGCCGCGATGCGGAGATCGGCGAGGCTGAAGCCGCGCGCGACGCCATGGTCCGTTCAGCCGACGCCAAGCGGGAGGGCGAAACGGCGCAGGCCGTGGCTGAGGCCTCCATCGCTGAAGCTCAACGCGACCGCGACCTTCGTATCGCCAAAGCGAAGGCCCAGGTCGAAGCCGAACGTGCCCGGGCCGAGCAGGCCGGGCCACTGGCTGAGGCAGAGTCCAAGAAGGAAGTCGTGAAAGCCGAAGTGGCGGTTGAGGAAGAGCGCACGCGTGCCAACATCGCCGTCGAGCAGCAGGAAGTGCTCCGCCAGCAACAGGCCCTGGAAGCCAGCGTCATCAAACCAGCCGAGGCCGAACGGCAGGCCGCCGTCGTACGCGCTGAAGGCGACAGACTTGCGATGGTCGAACGCGCGCAGGGCCAGGCCGACGCCCGCGCGCTTGCCGGCGAAGGCGAAATGAAGCAACGCATCTCCATCGCCGAGGCCCAGCAGAAAGAGATCGAAGCAAAGGGCGAAGGCGAAGCCAGGGCCCGTACCCTCAACGCCGAAGCTCATCGCCTCGAACTCGAGGCGGAGGGCGCCGGCCAGAAGGCCATCCTCCTCGGCGAGGCCGAAGGTAAGGAGAAGCTCGCGGAGGCGCTGAATGCCTACAACCAGGCAGCGCTGCAACTCTCGGTGTACCCGGAACTCATCAACCGCTTGCCCGAAATCGCGTCGTCGCTCGCGGCGCCGTTCGCACAGGTGGACCGCATCGTGATGATCGACGGTGGCTCGGGCGGCGGAAACGGCACGAGCCCGATGGGCCGCTACGGCGCGGCCGTCCCCATGATGCTCGCGCAGGCGATCGAAACGCTCCGCGCCGTGGGCCTCGATCTCCCGGCGCTCTTGAACAACCAGCCACAGGAACCTGAGCCGGATGGCCGCCAGCGTCTTGATGACCTCGCCGCGGAAGTCGATCGGGCGCCGGCAGCCGTGACGCAGCCAACGAGTCCGCCTCCGGCGGCGGCGCCACCGGCCGCCCCGGCTCCGCCGCCACCCCAGGCAGGCAACCCGGACCCACCGGCTGGCGCCGCACCAGCGTGACCGTCCGCGCGCTGCTGATCGGGTGCGGCGAACCGGCCATCCACGCCGAAACCGAGTCATTTGCCGAGTCGCTGGGAGTTGAACACCTCGAGCGGGTGCTCATGCCGGGTGGCTGCTGGTGGCTCGCGGAAGCCGCCTCAGCCACGAGCGGCCGGTTCCGCCGCGCGCTGCTCGGTGAGCACGTGCCCGTGCGGGACGCACTGGTTCGGTTCATCGCTCATTCGCGCATCGAGCGCGTCGTACTGCTGGCCCACGAGGGCTGCGACTGGTATCGCCACCAGCACCCGGGAGCCACCGAAGGCGCGCGCCTCAAGATCGCGGGCGAGGACATCTTCACGGCTCGCGACGAACTTCGTCACATCGACAACTCGGGGGTCCAGATCGAGGGCCGCGTCTATGTACGGAGCGGCTCCCACGCAGGTTGGCGCGACCTGTTTTAGCGGATAGCTATCCCGGCTTCGCGCAGGCGCCCAAGCAACCCGATCGCGGTTTCAAGGTCCGGGTCGCCATCGCCGGGCACACCTGCCTGGCCCTCGTACAGCAGGAAGTCGAGGTCGCCGGCGCCATAGCCATGACGGTCCAGGATCTCCAGCGCATCGCGAATGGCCTCGGCCGTGTCGGGCACGTGGCGTGCCACCCAATCGTCAGTCGTCTTCATGGGGTACCTCCGCGGGAACACCATCGCAGCCGGCACACACTCTGACGTCGGCCGAACGGCCCGGGATTCGGGACTAACCC
>CALFYR010000168.1 GCA_937954195.1 uncultured Dehalococcoidia bacterium | reverse complement strand
CGGACGGTGTCGAGGATACGCGGACCGGGACGGTTGAAGAACTGATTGCCGTCGGCGAGGAAGACTGGGGCTTGGATAGTGCGCCATTCGGGGCGTTTGGTGAGCCAGTGCATTTCCGCGCGCGTGCGGGGGATATCGAAGCCGCAGGGGGCAACGACGATGGCATCGGGGGCTTCGTTCCAAAGGACGGGTTGTGCGCCGGCGAGTGCGACGAGTTGCGGGGTCCAGTGGCCGGCGTGCATGAGCGGCTCAATCCATTCGATGACGGCGATGCGTTTGGGGGTTTGGACGCGGGTGGTAATTTGGTGGATTTCCTGCTGGAGTTTGTGGATGAGGGTTTCGGCGCAGGGCAGGACGGCACAGGCTTCGCCGACGCGGCGCATGTCGGCCCAGATGTCTTCGAGAGTGTTGGGTTCGAGGGCGACGACTCGCGGGCGTGAGACGAAACGCTGTGCCATGGCACGCTCCACATCGTCGAGGCTGACGGCGCAGACGCGGCACTGGGTTTGGGTGAGGATGTGGGTGGGTTGGAGGCTGTCGAGTAATTGATCGAAGACTTCGTAGACGCTGCCGGCGTCGTGGAGCGTTTGCCGGACGAGCCGGTCGATTTCGGCGCTGGATCCGTCGACGGCAAAGCGCGGGCGCGTGCAGACGGGGAGTGCGGCGACGCTGTGCGGGTAATCGCACTCATGCGAGCGGCCGACCTGAAATTCGCCAAGCCCGAGGGCGTGGACGATTTCCGTGGCGCTGGCGATGAGGGAGACGATGCGCATCAGGCGTATTTTTTACGCCAGGCTTCGATTTCGCGGGTGAGGCGATCCTTGACCTGGAGGAACTGGGGGTTGTCGTACTGGTTGGTGCGCTCGCGCGGGTCGGCGCGGAGGTCGTATAGCTCGTTCGGGCCTGCGCCGTTGTGGCGGAGAACGACTTTGTAGCGGGCGTCGCGGGCCATCTCGGTGTAGCGGAAGTGGCCGAATAGAACATTGCGCCAGGACTCATCGAGTTTGCGGTTGGTGGCGAGGTTGAGGTAGCTGCGGCCGCAGAGGTTGCGATCGGCGGGGGGCTGAACGCCTGCCACGTCGCAGAGGGTGGGGAGCAGATCGTAGAAGCTGATGAGTTCGGGGCGGGTGGCTTCGGGGGGGACTTTGCCGAGCCAGTTCCAGATCATGGGAACCTGCATCACTTCTTCGTACATGTTGATGGGGTCGGAGGCGTGGCCCTTGCTCCAGAAGCCGTGGCGGCCGAGGAGGAAGCCGTTGTCGCCGGTGAGGATGATGAGGGTGTTGTCGCGAAGGCCTTTTTCCTGGAGTTTCTTGAGCAGAACGGGGATTTGGTCGTCGAGCGCGGTGACGGAGGCGGCGTGCTTGCGGTTGTTGCCGACGATGTCGGTGAGGTAGTTCTTCTCGCGCAGGGCGTTGGGCGCGCCAGGTTCCCAGCCGATGGTTTCGAAGGTGGTGGACTGGTACATGTCGTAGTAGCGCTGGGGGTGGCCTTCGTAGGGGGTGTGGGGATTGAGGTAAGCCACGGTGAGGAAGAAGGGCGAGTCTGTTTTCTGCTGGTCGAGGAATTCGGAGGCGCGCTTCGTCATGAACTCGGTGAGGTAGCCCTGCTCTTTGACGGGCTGGCCGTTGAGGCTCATTTCGGGGTCAGTGTAGGAGCGGCGGCCACCGGAGAGGGTGTAGGTGTAGGAGTAGCCGTGGCCGGGCTTGGGATCGTCGCCCATGTGCCATTTGCCGACGTAGCCGCAATTGTAGCCGGCCGAGGAAAGCAGATCGGAGATCATGATCTCCTTGGAGAAGGCTGGGGGGACTTCTTTTTGGCCCTGCGGGGGCTTGTCGGCGGGATTGGCGGTGAGGAAATCGTGGATGCCGTGCTGGCGCGGGACGCGGCCGGTGAAGAGGGTGGCGCGGCTGGGCGAGCAGATGGGGGTGCAGACGTAGCTGTTGAGGAAGCGAGTACCCCCGCGGGCGAGCAGGTCGCGGTTCGGGGTGCGGATTTCCTTGTTGCCGTAGCAGCCGAGAACCCAGGCGGGCAG
>CALFYR010000167.1 GCA_937954195.1 uncultured Dehalococcoidia bacterium | reverse complement strand
CCGCGTGGCCAGAACCGGTGACTTCGGTGGGCGACATGGGTGGTGTCCTCTCTTAGACCCCGGGTGGTCCGGCCTAGGCGGCGGCCCGGCGCTGGCGCAGGCGTTCGATGGCGCTGCGGAGGCTGGCCTGCATGCGGCGGAGTGATTCGGCGAGCTGGCCGATCTCGTTCTTGCTCTCGACATCGATGTCGACATCGAGATCGCCGAGGCTCATGCGGTCGGCGACTTCGGCCAGGTGGTTCAGCGGGCGCGTGATGGTTACCGCGATGAAGAGCGAGAGCGCCAGCGCGAGGAGCACGCCGCCGAGGGCGGCGGAACCGTAGAGCATGAATTCGGAGGTTGCCTGCGAGGCGCGGTCATCGAATTCGGCGTTGAGGGTTTCGCGGGCCGCGACGAGGAGCTGGTTCGAAAGGTCGATGGCCGAGCCGCCAAGGAGGAAGTACTCCTCGGCCGCGTCAGCGGAGAGCGCGGTGGAGGCGACAACACCGTTCTGCGTGCGGCGGGTGAACGTGTCGCGGGCATCGTTCGCGCTATCGAGGATGGGCCCGAGTGCGGCGGCGAACTCGGGGTTTTCCGCCATGGCGACCGCCAGTTCGTCGTTCAGCGCTTCCGCGTGGACGGAAGCGATGCTGAGCTGCTGGGTGAGGATGGTCTTCTGGGCCGGGCTGGCTTCCTGCTCATCGCGGGAAAGCATCGATGCCGCGCCCCAGTTGCGGGTGAGCGAGAGCGCCTCCGTCATCCGCGGCAGCGAGACGGTGAGCGCCGTGATGACGGAGCGGGTATCGAGCGACGGGTCGAGGACGAGCTGTGATTCGGTGGAGACCTGCTCGAGCAGCGGGAACACGCCCTGGTCGATGAGGCGGCTATGGGCAGCGTTCAGGTCGTCGAAGCTGGTCTGGCCGCTCTTGATGAGGTTCCACTCACTGTTGATATAGGCGACCAGGTCGTGCGTGCCGAACTTGTCGCCGTGCCGGTCGTTCATCTGGTTGATGGAGGCGAGCGCGGCATCGGCCGCGCCTTCGGAGGCGTCCAGCTGTTCGGCGGCCGCCGCATCGCCGTTCAGCACGCGATGGACGAAGCCGCGGTGGAGCTGCACTTCCCGGAGGAAGGGGATGATCGAACCGACGTAGTCGAGGCCATCGGATTCGGCGCTGGCCTGCGACTGCGCGTCCTGCCGCTGCTGATACTGCACCGCGAGCAGGGCGAAGATCGGCACACTGAGCGCGATGACGACGAGCGCCAGCTTCGTGGCTATCCGAAGGTCAGAAAGTTGTGAAAGTACAGGTACGCGTCGCATTGCTCCCTCCAGAGTGCATCGCCGGCGATTGGGGCCAGGGCCCGGCGGCAAATGCTCAGGGAATGCCCCTAGAGGGCATCCCTACTCTTTCCAAGTTCGACGCCCGGCGTTCACGAATTAGGTGGCAACTGTGTGACGCGCTGGGCTCAGGGAGGGAACTGCGTATCCCGGGGCGGCGCCGACGGCGTTCACGGAGCGTTCGAAACACGCCCGCCCAAAGGGAAGCGAGGTGGTGACGCATGGGGGAGCGGGCCGGGACGCAAGCCCGCACGGGGGCGAGGACCAGGGCGTCAGCCGTGGACGTAGGCGTCTGGCATCACTTCATCCACGGGGCGCACTTCATCGCAGGGGATGCGCGCGGTGCGGGCGTGCTCCTCGATTTGCGCCGGCTCGTTGGCTTCGTAGACGCAATCGAGCCGGCCGGTTTCGCGATCCCAGTAGGATCGGATCCAGCGCAGGCCGGGGAACTGGGGAGCGCAGACAATGGCCCGGAAGGCCGCAGCATCCATCTCTTCCTGGCTGAGTTGTCCAACATCACGCCGAATTCGGTAGAGAGGCATAAGTCGCGAACTCCAACTTGGGTGAGATTCACAAGTGTACGCGCGAGCGCAAGGTGCTAGAGATCGCCCGGGTCCACTGGTTCAAGGACGGATTCGAGGTCGCTGGAGCGGATGCGAAGCGCACGCTGACCGGCGAGGCGGCTTGCCTTCAGGCGCCCCGACCTGATCCAACCGCGGACCGTCTGAACGTGAACCCCGAGATATTCGGCGGCCTCCTCCGGCGAGTAGAGTTTTTCAGGTAGCGCGGGTTGAGGCTCACGCCCCGAGCGGGCGTATTCCTCGACCTGGTCGGGGGTGATGCCAAGTTCGCCGAAGACGCGGCCCGGGAGTCCCTCCTTCCAGCGCATGAACGCGAGGAGGTAGTGCAACTCATCGATGCGCGGCCCCCCCGACCGGGATGCCTCGGCGATGAGCATCCGGGAGAAGCGGACCATGTCGTCATCCATCACGGCGCGGGATTCGCCGCCGCGGTGCATCTCCCGTTCGACGATGTCGCGGATGAGGCGGACATCGATGCTGATGGGGCCGAAATGGAAGTAGCCAAAGCGGGCGTAGCGTTCGAGGAACACGAGGAACTGCAGGTCAACCGTGATGGCATCCGAGCCGAGCTGGCGGGCCGTATCGGCGCACTCGAGCCCGAAATCGGTGAGGAATTGGCGGTTGAGTTCGCTCAGAGAGAAGGAGTCGACCCAGCGTTCCGCCTGTTCGTGGAGTTCGGCCATGGTGCCCAGTGTGACACGCATCACTCTCTTTCGCAACTTTGAACTATCTTAAACAACGCTAAACGCTTGCAAACGCACTTTTCAGTGCTATGGTGTTGGCCAGTTTCCACCACGGAGAGAGTTCCATGACCGCAACCATGGCCCGTCCCGACATCCTCCCGGAGGACACGCTGGCACGCTTCGGCGCACGCGCGGCGACCTACGACCGGGAGAACCGCTTCTTCAGCGATGACTTCGAAGAGCTCCGCGCCGCCGGCTATCTCAAGATGGCCGTCCCGGAGGACCTGGGCGGCCTGGGCTATAGCCTCGCGCAGGTGGTGGCGAACCAGCGCCGCCTCGCCTATCGCGCGCCGGCAACCGCCCTGGCGACCAACATGCACCTCTACTGGACCGGCGTGGCTGCGGATATGCGCCGGATGGGCGACCCTTCGCTCGAGTGGTTGCTGCGGGAAGCGGCCTCCGGCGAAGTGTTTGCGGCCGGGCACGGCGAATCGGGGAACGACCTGCCGCTCTTTCTTTCGACAGCGCGCGCCGAACGGGTGGACGGCGGCTACAAGTTCTACGGGCGGAAGATGTTTGGCAGCCTGACGCCGGTGTGGACGCGGCTGGGCATCCACGCCATGGATGCCGACGACCCGGCAGGCCCGCAGATCATCCACGCGTTCATGCCGCGGGATACCGCCGGTTACCGCATTGAGGAGACGTGGGACACGCTCGGTATGCGCGCGACCCGGAGCGACGACACCGTCCTCGAAGGCGCATTCGTGCCGGACCGGTACATCGCCCGGAAGGTGCCCGCCGGCACGC
>CALFYR010000166.1 GCA_937954195.1 uncultured Dehalococcoidia bacterium | reverse complement strand
AAATTGAGGACGACCAGCTTCTCCAGATCGACGGCGAAACGGTCGGGGCCCTGCTCGAGATGCCTCTGCAACTCACAGAGGATGATCGCTGACCTAGAGCCGGTGGAAGTCGGCGTCGGGGGAGGGGGCGGTCATGCCGTTTGGGTAGGTGTTGTTGTTCCCTTCGAGGAACTTCTGCGCGACCTTCGTGAGCGAGTGCTTGTCGCGATACATCTCTTCGAACTGGTAGACCGCGTCGTCCATGGGGCCACCGGGTTGGATGGCCTCGTAGGGGCAGGCTTCGGTGCAGAGTCCGCAGTACATGCAGATCCGGAAGTCGATCTCGTAGCGGTCGATGTTGCGGCGGCCTTCCGCGTCCTGGCTGGTGGCAACGAGGATGCAGCCATCGGGGCAGGCCTGGGCACAGGTGGAGCAGCCAGTGCAGCGCTCTTCGAACCAAAGCAGGTTGGTGCGCGCGTAGACCGGTACCGGGCGGACGGTTTCGGGGTATTGGACAGTCGCGACGGGCTTGAACATGCTCTTGAGCGTGAGGCTCATGCCCTTTGCGATGCCTTTTCCGTAGGCCATTGGAACCCCGTTTCTGCGCCGCGTGCGGGTTGCTACCGGCGCACCTCAGAGTCTAGCAACGGGGATTTGTGATTACAAACACGAACGAAGTCACGAGTTGCGAGTTGCGAGTTGCGAGTGCGCAGCGAGGTCGCGGGTGAGTTCGGCCTGGCCCAGGTGTTCGGCGGCATGGCGGGCGACAATGATGAGCACTTCGCGCTGCGCGATCGTGCCTCTCCGCCCATGCTGGACGGTCGCATCGAGCGCCCCGGCGGGTATCGCCGCGAGGACCGCCCTTAACTCGACCTCCAGCGTTCGCCAGGTCACCACGAGGTCGGCGGGATCCATCTCCTCGAACTCGGTCTCGCGGTCCCGAACTGTCGCCGCGGATCCAAGCACGCTCAGAATGTTATCGGCAGCGTTCGCCAGGGCGTGGCGTGCCATGCCCAGCACGGAGTTCGCGCCTTCGGCCGGCGGCCGGTACCGGAGCACCTCCGCTGGCTCGGTTTCGATGAGTTCCATGAGCCGGCTGAGGGAGCCGGAAATGTACGACCAGAACTGGGCTACTTCCGAGCTGGCAAAGGTTACCTGGCCGGGGACTGGATAGTCGCGGCGGAGGTCAGCGAAGTGGCCCTCGGCATGGCCGGCGGTGATGTAGCAGAGGGCGGCGACGGTCACACCCATGCCGCTGGCGGTCCCGTGCTGTTCGAACATGGAGGGCGTGAGTGAGCGGTAAAGCGTGACCGTCGTCGTTCGGAGGGCGACGAATTCGGCGATGAGTTCGGTGAGGGGGCGGTCGTTGGCGTTGCCGGCTGCCACGTAGGCGTCTTGTTCGAAGCCTTCGATCGGGGTGGTGTCGCCACGGGAGATGCGGAGGGCGCGGTACGCGAAGACGCGTTCGAAATCGCAGAGGTGGCCGAGGATCTGTTTCGCTGACCATTCGCCGGGGGTCGGCGGCGTGGCGGCTTCGACTTCACCGAGGGCTGCAAGGGAACGAATGAAGGCAGGCTGCTCTTCGAGCAATGCCAGGACGTCCGGATGTTCGCGGACGCGGGCGACGTAGCCCTCGTAGAAGTCGCCGTAGTCACCGGTTTGGGGAGGGGGTGGGATGAACGTCACGGATTTTGCTCGGCGGTGACGAGTTCGGTGGCGGACCTGGACCCGAGGCGGGATTCATCGACAAAGAGGGCGTAGGTGGCGATCGAAACGAGGGCGAGCGCTGCCGCAACGGGTCCGAGGCCGGTATAACCCCAGAGTTCGAGAGCAAGGCCGCCGAGCGCGGAGCCGGCGACGATGCCGAACTGTTGGCCGCTCGCGTTGAGCGCCATTACGGTGCCGCGGTGCTCGGGAGACATCTCAGTCATGATGGCCTGGGCGCTGGCAAACCGCGCGCCGCCGAAGATGCCGAACATCAGCAGGAAACCGAAGCCGAAGGCGATGTGCGGCGAGGCGGTGGTCGCGAGCAGGATGAAGAGTGCGCAGAAGGCGGAGCTCCAGACGATGATCGGCCGTTTTCCGATGCGGTCCGACAGGCGGCCGCCGACGTTGCTGCCGATGAGCACGCCGATGCCCATGACCATCGTCAGCCCGCCGAGCGCCCACTTCGCCAGTCCGAATTCGTCGTGGAAGTAGGCGCCCATGTAGGTGGCGAAGACGAACCAGTAACTCGTGGCGATGAAGTTCGAGAGGATGGCCATCATGGTGCCGCCGGTGCGGAAGACCGAGACCACGCTTCGCATGCCTGCCGTGGACTGGGCTTCGGTGCGCGGCGAATCGGCCGGGAGTTTGAAAAAGATGAGCCACGTAAAGACGCCGAGCAGCACGGTCAGCAGGATGAAGGTCCAGCGCCACGAGACGAGGCCGCTGATGACCGCCCCTGCGGGAACGCCGAAGATGCTGGCGCTCGTGTTAGCGGTGACCACCCAGGACATGGCGCGGCCCCGTTCTTCGTAGCTGAAGTAGTCACCGACCGCGGCGAAGACGGCGGGCGTGAGGCACGCGACGCCCAGGCCCGCCATGGCGCGGGAGGCCGCGAGCAGCCCGAAGTTCGGGGCGAAGGCGGACAGGATGGTGGCGACGGTGAGGACGGACATGCCGGCCACAACCACCGGTTTGCGCCCGAGGCGATCGATGAACGGGCCGGAGAAGATGGCCGCGACACCGCCGACGATGGCGTACGCGGTGACGAGGAGGCCGGCGATGGCGACTCGGACCCCCAGGTCTTCGGAGATATCCGGGAGGATCGGCGTGATGATGAGGTTGTTGAAGACGACCGCGAACGAGGCGACGCAGAGCAAGGCAAGGATGAGCTTGCGTTGAGCGCCTGGGATCGCGAGGGTCATGCCGAATCAGCGTACAGTCATTCAGTGCCGAGTGCCGAGTGCCGAGTGCCGAGTGCCGAGTGCCGAGGCCCGCGGAAAGGGGTAGAGACGTGAGTGTGAGAGATGAACTGATCCGAGACCTGCGGACGCGGGGTGAGGTAGTTGCGGCGGCGTTTCGTGGTGTGCCGCCGGAGAAGTGGGAGCAAGGGCGGTACGAGGGCGGTTGGAATGCGCGGCAGATCCTGGCGCATGTGGCGGCCATCGAGTGGACGTACGCCCGGCTCGTGGACCTTGCGAAAACGCCGGCCGACGAAGCTTCGAGCGGGCCGCGGAGTGCGCCGCCTTCTGGGGGGATGGATGGCTACAACGCGCGGCAGGTGGAGAAGCGTGCGGATGCGACGGTGGAAGAGCTCATCGCAGAGTTCGAACGGAACCGCGCCGCGACGATCGCGACCGTAGAGGCTGCGGAAGATGCGCTCTTCGAGGTGCAGGTGCGGTCAGCGGGTGGGCGTGTTGGGA
>CALFYR010000165.1 GCA_937954195.1 uncultured Dehalococcoidia bacterium | reverse complement strand
CTTCCGCAGCATCCGCTGGGCGATCTCGCCGGGATGAACGGCCAAGAGCGGACGTTCAGGAGAAACCGTTTTTGACTGCTATTGCGTTGGCGGGCGAAATTCCACCCGTGCCGAATGCCCCTGATCTACGCCTTCACGGCAACGGAAAACAATGAGAGCGTCATATCGCCGCAGTCTTTCCGCCGTCATTGCCCTTGGGCTCCTTCAAGTTGCCGGTCCTTCCCAGGGCGCGTGCGGCGAAGACCCGGAGTGCGATCAAGCAACCGACTGGGCGAAGTTCACTTCGATCACCCTCGAACTTTCCGAGCCGGGCAAGTCCCCGGTAGCGAAATGGCGCGGTCGTTTCGACCGTGACTCGAACGACATCGCGATGGATGTGGATACGAAAATGGGCGACGCGCCGAGCATGAGAGGCACCGTCGCCATGGTGGGCGGCTACGTAATGCTCACGAAGGGGCTCAAGTTGGATAGGGGCTACGAAATCGATGCTCTCGACGGCCCGATTCTCAGCATGATGCTGGTTGTGCGGCTGCTCGGCCGCGAATTTCCAGGCGGGCCGTCTTCGATGCCGAAATCGAAGAAGATCGACCGCACCGACAAGGTTGGAATCAAGTACGCGACGCCCAGTGCTCATGGGTACATCCCCGCTCCGTGGCACCTCTTGGGCACGGTAACGAAGCGTGCCGACGGGGAGGTGACATTCGACCTAAGCCTTTCCTTCTCCGTCCAAGGCAAACGGGGGGCAGGCCACGCGACGACGCGGACGATGCGGATGCGGGGCGAGCTGGCCATGCTCAAGGAACCCGTTCTTCCGGCTGCGATGTCGCTCACCGGGTGGACTACGTATGGCGTTGGCCCGCAAGAGGAACAGCAGGGCAAGTCGACGATCTTGGACTATGGCGCAAGGAAGCAGTCCGGTGCGAGGTTCAGCAACGTCGCTGACGTACGCGCGTACATCGCCGACGAATATGGGCCTGGCAAGGCAGACACGACCAAGGACTTCACGGGGTACTGGAAAGAGAAGTGCGATCAGGACTTTGGCTTGAAGATCATCCACTACGGGGATGAGGGCAAGTACGCGGTGCTCTTCTGCGGCCCCGGCGGTTGCGACAACCCCGCCCGCGAGCGCCTTACCTACATCACTGGCGACAAGGGATACCAAGTCATAGGCGAAAATGAACTGCTGACTGGCCGGTCGGGCAAGTCGCGATACGTGCGGTGTTCGCGCGACCCGGGAGAAATTCGGCCGGTCTCGCGTTGAACCCATCCGCTTCGGGTCGTTCCCGGCACGAAGTCCTCCTCGCCATCATCGGCCGGCATCGACATCGGATTCCGCGAATCGGCGACCCGCATCGGACGTCTTGACACGCTCATCGAAACTCGTCACCATCCGCACCCTCGTCAATCGCACCACTGAACATTCGGACCCGGAGATGAACCTTTTGAACCACAAACCAAGCGAAACGCGGGCACTGGCGCCCATGTTCGGCCTCGCGCCGCGCATGTTTGCCTATGCGCAGGATCGCTTTGTCTCCGGGAGCACGGTGACGGGATAACGCCCGCACCAATCGTGGTTGCCACGAAGCCCGGAGACTCGAAAGAGCTCCGGGCTTCTTGTTTTCGGGCTGGCCCTCGCCGCAATTGGCGGCGGGGGCACGTGGCCGGAGTGGCGTAGTGTTGAAAACGAAGGGAACAGACATGAAGAACCGATTCGAAGCAATGCTCCCGGGTGCTCGCCTCTGGACGGGCGACCTGGAAGTCGAGGCGGAAGCCATCGAGCAGATCCGCAACGTCACGCGGCTGCCGATCCTCGCCGGACCGGTGGCGGTGATGCCGGACGTGCACCTCGGCCGCGGCGCGACCGTGGGGACGGTGATCCCGACCCGCGCGGCCATCGTGCCGGCGGCGGTGGGCGTGGACATCGGCTGCGGGATGCTCGCGGTGAAGACCGACCTCGTGGCGTCCGACCTGCCCGAGAACCTGAACAAGGTTCGCGGCCAGATCGAGCGCGACGTGCCGGTGGGCTTCGACTTCCACAACCGGGTCGTCGAGCCGAAGGGCGCGCTCGCCGCGCAGGCGCTCGAGCGCCGCATGCAGGATCTCGAGAGCCGCTACTCGAAGCTTCGCATCCTGGAGGCGATGGGCAGGTTCAACGAGAAGCGCCTGTGGGGCCAGTTGGGCTCCCTCGGCGGGGGCAACCACTTCATCGAGATCTGCCTCGATGTCGAGGGCGCGGTCTGGATCATGCTGCACTCGGGTTCGCGCGGCATCGGCAACACCATCGGCACGACCGCGATGGACATGGCGAAGGCCGTGGCCGCGCGCATCGACCGGGCGCTGCCGGATCGCGACCTCGCGTGGCTGGACGAAGGCACGCCGGAGTTCGAAGCGTACGTGGAAGGGCTCGGCTGGGCGCAGGAGTACGCGGCGCTCAACCGCGACCTGATGCTGCACCTCGTGCACAAGGCGTTCGCCAAGGCCCTGGGCCGGGAGGTCGCCTTCGTCGGTGAAGTGACCAACTGCCACCACAACTACGCTCGCGTCGAGGAGCACTTCGGCGAGAACGTGTGGGTGACCCGCAAGGGCGCGGTGAGCGCGCGTGCCGGCGAGCTGGGGATCATCCCGGGCTCGATGGGGGCCAAGAGCTTCATCGTGCGCGGCAAGGGCGAGGCGTCGTCGTACTGCTCCTGCTCGCACGGCGCGGGGCGGCGCATGAGCCGCAGCCGGGCGCGCAAGCTCTTCACGCGCGAGGACCTGGTGGCGCAGACCGCCGGCGTGGAATGCCGCAAGGACGGCGGCGTGATCGACGAGATCCCGTCGGCGTACAAGGACATCGACGCCGTGATGGCCGCGCAGTCGGACCTGGTGGAAGTGGTGGCAACCCTCAAGCAGATCCTCTGCGTGAAGGGGTAGCACGGCGGGGCCCGCAGCACGGTCCCGTCCTTACGGTGGCCGTGGTGTAGCGGAAGCACTGCGCGTTGTGGGCGCGCGGGCCCCGGTTCGAACCCGGGCGGCCACCCCAACTTGAATCATCGGGAAGGAAGCATCGTGAGCAACATCTCGAAGAACGCGGCGATCAGCTACCGGGTCCACGAGCTGTCGGAACTGGTCCTGAAGAACCGCATGGTGGAGGCGCTGGAGAGCCGCGCCTCGCGTTACCCCATCTATCGCTACCTGCACTTCGCCGCGCGGGTGGAGCTGGAGGCCTTGTTCGACGCCATCGCGCTCGACCCGGCGTGGAAGGCCGAACGCATGGACACCCAGGCCCTGATCCTGGACGGCGAGGGGCTGTTCGTCGCGGGCTACGGTGGCCGCAAGCCCGACTACTGCTCGTGCTCGTTCTATCTCTGGGCCGACAGCCCGCAGCGTGCGGAAGAGGCGAAGGAGCGGATCCTCGCGAAGGCGTCGGCCACGCGCATCACGGAGCCGATGTTCAAGATCAACTGGCACTTCCTCACGGGGCAGGGCGAGGTCGAAAGCGCCTCCATCGAGGAGATGGCCGACGACGTGATCCTGGACGACGCCTATCCGGAGATCGAGGGGGGCGTGAAGGCGTTCATCGCGCGCTACCTGGACGCGAAGGAGTCCGTGCTCGTGCTGCAGGGCCCGCCGGGAACCGGCAAGACGCGCCTCATCCGCGCGATCCTGGGCGAGATCACCCGCCGCAAGGAGGGCAGCGCGCAAGCGCTCTACACCGGCGACATGCGGGCGCTCACGAACGACCAGATCTTCGTGAAGTTCATCACGGGATTCGAGGATGCGTTCGTGGTGGAGGATGCGGACCATCTGCTCAAGCCCCGTTGCGACGGCAACGAGCACCTGCACCGCTTCCTTACCATCGCCGACGGCGTGGTGCGCGCGCAGGGCCGCAAGATCATCTTCTCGACCAACCTCCCGAACGTGGGGGACCTGGACGAGGCGCTGATCCGTCCGGGGCGCTGCTTCGCCCGCGTCCACGTGCGCGCGCTCACGTCCGAAGAGGCCCTGAAGCTCGCTCACAGGGTCGCGGCCGGCGATCCCGCGAGGCTCGAACGCGCGTCGCTGGCGTTCGATGGGCAGGAAGGCCGCGGCCACTCGCTGGCTTCGGTGTACCAGGTTGTCCTGTAGTGAACGCAATCGCAGTAGCGGATCTCGCCGGCGGCGAAAAGTGGTGGTAGGGGCCTGGCGCAGCCAATCCGCGGGATGGCCCAGGAAGAGATGGACGGCCGACTCGCCGCCGGCGCTGATTCCGAATTCCAGGTACATCGCGCCGGTGGTCGAGCCCATGTTGGTTGCGACGATGAAGTCCACGGGCAGGCTCAGCCCGCGCCGCACCTAGAGCACGCCGATGTGCGCGATGCCTCGCGCGCCCGAGGCGGGATCGCGGGATTCGGCGCGCAAGGCGCTGCGCAGGCCGACAGGGGCCCTCGTCTTCCGGTCCGGGCACGAACCCCGGGAGTCGCGTAGGCTTCACGTCATGGTTCCCGAGCTCGGCATCATCGAAGGCTATTTCGGGAACCCCTGGTCCCACGCCGAGCGAAAGCACGTGGCGACCGAGGCGAGGCGGCTCGGCTTTT
>CALFYR010000164.1 GCA_937954195.1 uncultured Dehalococcoidia bacterium | reverse complement strand
GACGTACTCACCAGTGGTGTTGCAGCCTCTGAACGAGCGCAGATCCGGGTCGACAGCCCGGAGCTCGTCCTCCCATACCTCGACGATGCCCGGGAGTGCCGCGGGGGCGATGGCCTTGCGCTCGCCGAGCTCGACCAGACGGGCTACCTCCTCCCGGAGGAGACCGGCATACACCGCGCAAAGGGGCTCGGGACGTCCGCGAACGACAGCCACTGCGCCCCGGTTGCCGCGGGAACGCTCAAAGAGCAGGTCGATCACAGCTGGCCGCAGAAGCGGTGTGTCGCAGGCTGTCACGAAGAGGTGCGTCTGGTCATCGATGCTGGCGAGACCGCCAGCGATGGCGCCGAGCGGTCCCTCACCGGGATCGACAAGGCCAGCCGTGCCAACGGGCAGCGGGATACGGGGGGTTTGGGCTGGGCCGGTAGCGACGATGACGGTGTCGCAGACCGCCCGGCAGGCCCCGGCGATGTGCTGGAGAAGTGTTTGCGGCCCGAAGGGGAGGGCTGCCTTGTCGATCCCCATGCGGGACGACTTGCCGCCCGCGAGGATGAGCGCAGCACGTTTCATCGCCGGAGCCGGACGATCGGGCCCTCGCTATAGAGCTGGCCGACCTGGATGCCGAGCCGTTCGTGGACAGCGCGCGGAATGCCAATGTCGGCGATGTACAGTTCGCCGGCGTTCGCTTTCGCCGAAGGCGCCATGGCGCCGGCCTTGGGAAGGTCCAACATCAGGGTGGTAGCGGCCCGGATCGCCGGCGTGCTGACCTCGCCTGTTGTCGCGTTCACTCCTGTCGGTACGTCGAGCGCCAGGATGGGCCGGCGGGCCGTCTCGGTGAGTTCCGTGATCGCAGCGGCGATGCCTGTTGGCGGCCCTTCCAGTCCGTAGCCGATGAGGGCGTCAATGACGAGGTCGGCAGCCTCCAACTGCTCCTCGAGCGTGAGCTCCGTTGACTCAAGGTCGGCCGGTTCAATGACCCCCGATTCGCGCAGGATTTGTATCTGACGGCGCGCCGTGAATGAGATGTCCTCCTCGACAACGCCGAGGACCGGGTCGACGCGGAAGCCGAAGTTCGCCAGGTGCCGGGCGGCGGCCAGGCCGGTCGCGCCTTTGTTGCCACCGCCGCAAAGCATGAGCACGCGCTGGCCTCGGCCCTTGCCGCCGAGCATGGCAAGCGCCAGCATCGCCGCGGCGCGTGCACCGTTCTCGGTGATCTGGAGGATGTCGAACCCGAACTCTTCGAGCGCGACCCTCTGGACATCGCGCATCTGCGGGCCTGTGACGGCGCAGACCTCTGCGCACCGGCGCTGTGGGAATCCGCCCGGATCGGCTTTCACCGACATGTCCGTCCCCCCTGTATCAACGAGTCTACGACCGTTTGGTGAACGGCATTAGTCTTCGCTCATGAAGGTTGCGGTAATTCGTGCCGAAATGCCGCCCCGGGTGTTGAAATCCCCGGTGACGGCGGCGTGCCGCGGGGCAATGGCGGCCACGATGTCATCCAGGATGGTGTTCACCACGTTCTCGTAAAAGATGCCGCGGTTCCGGAACGTCTGCAGGTAGAACTTGAAGCTGCGGAGCTCGATGCAGCGCTGGTCCGGCGTGTACGTCACGATGATCGTGCCGAAGTCTGGCTGGCCGGTCATCGGACAGACGCTTGTGAATTCGGGCGCCACGAATTCGATTTCGTAGTCGCGGCCCGGGAACTGGTTCTCAAACGAGTCGATGGTCCCGTCGATTTTGAAGGTGTTTTCGGACATGGGATGAGGGTGCGCCGGACGGCCCCCTCACGCAAGGATCAGGACGGCCATGCGGCGACGAGGTGGGCCACAATGCCGAGGCCGGCCAGCGCCAGGCCGCCGGCTACGGCCGTGACCATCACCATCGAGGAGCGGTCGGCGGCGGGGCGGTTTTCGCGCAGCGCGCGGTCGGCACGGAGGTAGCGAACTGCGGCAGCCACCACCAGCGCCGGTCCGGCAGCTACGAGCAGCAGCCCAATGAGGATGGCTACCTCGCTCTGGTTGAACTCGCGCTCGTCGATGCGGGCGACTTCGTAGAGCAACACTTCGAAGCGGGCGACAACGAATCCGAGGGCGGTGATGGTGATGCCCGTCCGCAACCATGCCAGGAACGTGCGCTCGTTCGCGAGGCGGTCGCGGAGCAGGTTGGGATTGGCGGGCGGCAGGGGATCAGAATCAGGCATCGTTCCTCCTCGCTCCTTACGGGGGCCAGACCAGCAGGATAAGCGGCATCGCCACCGCGAGGATGACCACCTGGAGCGGCGCGCCGGCCCGCAAGTAGTCGCCGAAGCGGTAGCCGCCGGGACCCATGACAAGCGTGTTGGACTGGTGCCCGATGTGTGTCAGGAACGCGCACGAAGCGCCGACGGCAACCGC
>CALFYR010000163.1 GCA_937954195.1 uncultured Dehalococcoidia bacterium | reverse complement strand
GTATGGCCGTGCTCCAGTTCGCGTTCGGGGGCGATGAGAACAACCCCTACCTGCCGGCCCGCCACGTAGAGAACCAGGTTGTGTACACCGGTACCCACGACAACGACACAACCCTCGGGTGGTGGTCGGCCGCGGGGGAGGCGGAGCGCGCGTTCGCGAAGCAGAAGCTTCGGAGCGACGGCACGAACATCCTGGATGACATGATCGCGGCGGCGTACCGCTCGGTGGCCAACACCGCGATTATTCCGATGCAGGACGTGCTGGCGCTCGGTACCGAGGCGCGGATGAACTTCCCCGGCAAGACGCACGACAACTGGCGCTGGCGATTCACGTGGGACCAGCTCGACGCAAGTCGGCTCGACTGGCTGGCGGAATTGGCGCGGACAAACGGCCGGTCCCCGGCGGGCGGCGCGAAGTGAACGACGTCCGGCTCTCCGTGCTCGACCAATCTCCGATACGCAGGGGTGGGACCCCGGCCGAGGCTATCCGCGAAACGCTTGAGCTGGCGGAACTCTGCGACCGCCTGGGCTATCACCGCTACTGGCTGGCGGAGCACCACGCCTCCGGCGGCCTGGCTTCGGCAAGTCCGGAGATCCTGATCGGCCAGGTTGCGGCCCGCACGAACCAGATCCGCGTGGGTTCCGGCGGCGTCATGCTGACTCATTACGCGCCGCTGAAGGTTGCCGAGCAGTTCCGGATGCTGGAGGCGCTCTTCCCCGGACGAATCGACCTCGGCGTGGGCCGAGCTCCCGGGAGTGACATGCGGACGGCGCGCGTGCTCGCCGCCGGCCGCGGCATGATCGACCTGGATGAGTACCCGAACCAGCTGATGGACCTGAGCGGGTTCCTGATGGATGGCTTCCCCCCGGGCCACCCGAACTTCGGTCTGAAGGCGATGCCCCAGGTGGAGACGGCGCCCGAGCTGTGGGTACTGGGTTCGAGCCGGGCGAGCGCGGAGTACGCCGCGGAGCTTGGGTGGGCGTTCTGTTTCGCGCACTTCATCAGCAGCGAAGGACTCGAAGACGTCATCACGGCGTACGAAGCGGGCTTTCAACCGTCACCGTGGCAGCCGGAGCCGCGCAGCGCCATCGGTATTTCGGTCACCTGCGCTGAAACGGACGAGGAAGCGGAGTACCTCTCGTGGAGCCGCTGGGGCGGGCGCGTGGCGGCCCGGACCGGCCGCGGCGCGGGCGTGATGACGCCGGAGGAGGCGATGGCCTTCCCCTACACCGAGGCGGAGCTGGATTACATCGCCTACCTCCGGCAGACGTTCATCCACGGGAGCCCCGGGACCGTGCGGGGGAAGGTAGAAGAACTTGGTGAGAAGTACGGGACAAGCGAGTTCGTGGTGGTGACCATCAC
>CALFYR010000162.1 GCA_937954195.1 uncultured Dehalococcoidia bacterium | reverse complement strand
ACTACCCCTGCATCCTCGTGGGTGTGGATTTCTGGGAACCGCTGATCGACTTCATGCGAGAGCGGCTCATCGCCATGGGCACAATCGATCCCGAGGACATGGACCGCCTCTTCGTCACGGATTCGCCGGAAGAAGCCGCGGCCCACGTCCGCGACGCGGCGATGGCGCGCTTCGGGCTCAAGTACGGCAGACGCCCTCCGCCCCGCCGCCGCCGTTTCCTCTTCGAATAGGCGAAACCGGAACTTGGCATGGCCTTTGAGGGCCCATCACGGAGCCCCTTGGGTTTCTACCTATGCCTTCGATCCAGATTTGTTTCGAAAGTGTTTCTTGAGCGGGGGAAACCGAAGGAGAACCACGCCCACAACATGAACATCCGCCAAACCACCCTGAGCATCGCTGCGGCCGCCGTCTTCCTCGTCGCGGCAGCCGTGCTCGGCGCCAGCGTCTACATGGTCCAAAACGCCATCTCCGATGAGCGCGCCAGCCTCGATCGCCAGGCTGAGAACCTTGCCCTCGCCGACGAACTGAACGGAGCTTCCGACTTCCTCACCAACAAGGCGCGTCAGTTCGCCGTCACCCAGGACATGCGCCACCTCGACGACTACTGGGCGGAGATCAACGAGACGAAGACCCGTGATCGGATCGTGGCCCGGCTCGGGGAGCTCGGAGCTACCGAGCAGGAACTCGCCCTCATCGAAACCGCTAAGGGTAATTCCGATGCCCTCGTTGGCACCGAGTCCCGCTCAATGAAGCTCGTACTTCTCGCCCTCCAGGTGCCCGAAGAACAGATGCCGCCGGCCATCGGCGGCTATCAGCTCCCCGAAGAGGACAGCCTCCTCGCCACCTCTCCCGAGCGGCTCTCGACCGCGCGCCGCATCATGTTTGACGACCAGTACGAGGCCGACAAAGCCATCATCGCCGGTCCCATCAGCGAATTTGAATCTGCCATGCAGGCCCGCGTCGCCGGCGAAGTCGCCGATGCGCGTGGCGCCACCCGCTCCGCCATCACGATCCTCATCGTCCTCGCCATCGCCGTCCCGGCTGTAGCGTTCGTCGTGCTCTGGGCCTTCCACGTGCTCCTTGGCCGCCCCGTGCAGAAGTACACGCGTGCACTGGCCAGCCGCAACGAAGCCGAAGGCGAATTCGCCCTCGAACCGGCCGGCACTACCGAACTCCAGGAACTCGCGGGCGCCTTCAATGGCTTGATGGCCGATAACCAGGCTCAGGCTGCCCGGAACAAGAGCCTCCTCGACGAGATGACCACCCTCGTCAAGGCGATCTCCGAGGACGCGACCAGTGTCGCCAGCGTCGCCGACGTGCTGTCCGATTCCTCGGACCAGATGGCGGCCGCCACCGGCCAAATCGCGACCGCAATCAACGAAGTCACCCGTTCGGCGACCACCCTTGCGAGCCTCTCCCAGGAATCCGCCCGCGATGTCGAGCAGGTCTCCGGCTCCTCCCGCGAACTTGCCGCGTCGGCGTCGTCCTCGGCGAACGCCGCCGAAGAAGCGCGCGCCGAAGCCTCCCGCATCGGTGAACAGATCCGCGAAGTGGCCGTCAGCTCCGAGCAGCTCGCTCGGGTCGCCGAAGAATCGCGAGATTCCGCGCTTCGTGGTCAGCAGGCCGTGGGCCAGGCGGTTACCGCGATGGAGTCCATCGCTGAAGCTGTCCAGCGAGCCAGTGCCACCGTTGACCAGCTCGGCCAGTATGGCCAGCAGATCGGCGACATTGTGAAGGCGATCGATGAGATCGCCGCCCAGACCAACCTTCTCGCGCTCAACGCCGCAATCGAGGCCGCGCGCGCCGGCGAACAGGGACGTGGCTTCGCGGTCGTCGCTGAAAACGTCCGCAACCTCGCCGAACGGTCCAGCGATTCCACCAAGGAAATCGCCGACCTCATTGCCCGGGTCCAGGCGTCGACCACCGAGGCTGTCGAGGTGATGGCTGCCGGGGTGAAAGACGTAGAAGCGGGCCGGGCTATCACCGCCGAAGCCGGCAACGCCCTGGAATCCATCATCAACTCCGTCCAGGAGAGCGCCCTGCAGATGCAGCGCATCGCCGGCGATGTTGGCACCCTCGCCGAAGGCGCGGGCCGCATCGTCGAAAGCGCCGACCTCATCGCCACCCACGCGGCCGACTCCGCCAGTGGCGCCGGCGAAATGGCCAGGGGCACCGCCCGCGTCACCGACGCCATCATGCAGGTTTCGGCCACAAGCGAGCAGACCAGCGCGTCCGCGGAGGAGGTGTCGGCCTCGACCCAGGAGCTCAGCGCGCAGTCGGAAGAGCTTGCGGCCACCGCTGCACAAATGAAGAAGCTGGCAGAGTCGCTCCAGGGCGCACTCGTCCGCTTCGAGGCGACGCAGTCCTCCTAGGCATGCCTGCTGTAGGAATCAGCCGAAGGGCGCGTTGTTAACGCGCCCTTTCGGTTCGTCCCCGGATCACGCGAACGCAACGGTCCTGTTATGCAACGCGGGTTTCTCGTCATGGCTCCCTCCCCGATCTCCTGAGACCTTCGAAGAGTTCCACTCAGGAGGTGAACGAACACATGTTGAAGAATCTGCTGCTCGTGCCGGCCGCCGCAATCGCGGCGTTCGGCCTCGTGGCTTGTGATGGCGACGACGACGACGACGACATCACCGGCACGAACACCCCGGACGGTTCCGTCCAGACCACCACACCCTCGGGCGAAACGCCCGGCAACGGCGGAGACGAACTCGATGTCGAGCTCCAGGCGACTGGCACCGGCGGCGTGGCCGGCATGGCCGTCTTCAGTGAGTCGGGCGATGGCTCCGGCACCGATGTCACGGTGACGCTCGCTGACGCCGCTGCCACCGGCACCGCCGAGATCCGCACGGGGACGTGCGACGAATGGGGCACCGATGTTGTGGCCAACGTCGGCAACGTGAGCGCGGGCACGGCCGCCGGCTCCGTTGACCTGAGCCTCGACGACATCCAGTCCGAAGACCACGTCGTGGTGGTAATGCCCGCCGCGGGCGGCGACCCGATCAGCTGCGGAGAGATCTAGGTCCTGCCTCCGGCACCCCCGCTTTGGCCCGCACCGAAGATCCGGTGCGGGCCATTTTCCTGCCGGCCGAGCTGTCTGGCCCAGAGGCTTGCCGGGAACCAATCGTCCTCCTCCGGCGTT
>CALFYR010000161.1 GCA_937954195.1 uncultured Dehalococcoidia bacterium | reverse complement strand
TCGCCCGAATCGGCGAGGGCGTAGCCGGCGACAGCGGTACCGGCGGCGATTGCCCCCAGCACCATCGCGACCCGGTAGGCGGCGACGCCTTCTCCGCTGTTGAAGAGGCGGGTCAGGAGGCGGGCGTTGAACACGATGATGAGCGTGAACGAAACCACGATCATGATGCCGGAGAGGACGAACATCTCCATGTCGCTGGTAAATTCGCCGAAGAGCCGGCTGTGCACGCTATCGGGCATGAGCCAGTAGGCGCCAAGGACAAGGCCGACAACCGTCCAGAGTCCGCGGGCGGGTACGCCGAAGTGACGTGCCATGCCGGCGAGGCTCAGCGGGATGAGGGAGATGCCCAGGCTGAAGAAGAAGAGCACTTCGCTCGACTTGCCGAGGAGCATGAAGAGTGCGCCGACGGCGACTCCAAGCGGCCCAACGATCCATCCCCAGGGGAGTCCGAAGCCCTTGCGGAGCAGCCACCAGAGACCGACCGGGACGATCGGCAGGGTGAGGACGCCGAGGGCGACCCACTTCCAGTTCGTCTTGCGGCGGCGTTCACGCGCCCTCGAATCCGGGAGCTCGCGGATGGCAGCCACGATGTTCACGTGGCTCGCCTTCATGGAGGCGAAAATCACCGTGATGAACGTGACGACCACGCCGAGGGCGTAGCCGACGAAAATCGAGCGCGGCGTGTACTCCATCTGAATGAGGGAGAAGTAGTCGCCGCCGACCTTCTTGAGCATCAGGTCCATGAGTGCCCAGGCGGAGAGGATTCCAGCGCCGACGCCGATGACACCGGCGAGGAGGGAGTAGGCCATCCCTTCGGCCAGGAACGACTGGATGAGGTGCCGGCGCTGTGCCCCAACGGCCCGGGCCATGCCCATTTCGGCGCGCCGCTCGGCGGCCAGCATCACGAAGATCATGAAAATGAGCATCACACCGGCGGCCATCGAGAAGAGACCGAGCACCAGGAAGATGGTCGTGAAGACGCTTCCCGTCTGGTGGGCCGATTCGATGCCGTCCTGGCGAGCAGGAAACGCTTCGACTTCCCGGCTGGCTTCAAGGCCGCCAGTGGCGGTGAAGACACTTGCGCCTTCGCTCTGGAGGTAGGCGTTGATCCGCTCGGCGGCGGGCTTGCCGAGAGTAATGTCATCTCGCTGGTCGGGATCGAGGGCAACCGTGAGCGAGGTGATTTCGTCGTTTTGAAGGCCGGCGAGAGCGCGGAGCCTCTCAGCAGGAAGGACCAATCCGCCGGGAGCGGACGAGTAGCTCATGCCCAGGACGCCGGACGCGATTTCGTCGCGGACGACGCCGGCGACGGTGAACGTGCCCGGCTCGCGGCCGATGTGCAGGGTGAGGGTATCGCCGAGTTCGGCGCGCAGGTCATCAGCGGCGCGTTCGCTGAGATAGACCTCGTTGGGACCGAGATCAGCGATGTTGGCGCGATCGCCATTGGTAAGGGTGAGGCCACCGGCGGCATCGAGGCGCGAAGCATCGGCGCCGGTGAGCTGGATGGCCGGGCGGGCATCGCCCGTGCGGAGGTTGGTTACCGCGGACGGGAGCGTGAGCCAGGGAAGGAAGCCAGAGATGGTCTCGTCGCCATCGAAGGCCTGCTCAAGTTCGTCGACCACGGTGGCGCTGACGAAAACCGGTTCGCCGGAGCTGACAGCTCCGCCGTCATCTTCCCATGCCCGTTCGCCGGTCCAGACGATATCGATGTCGCTGGCGCCGAAGAGGCGTTCGCCATCGGCCGTGAGGGATTGGTCCACCGTGTCGCCAGTGACGAAGGCGGCGGTGGTGATGAGCGTGGCCAGGGCGAGGCCCGTGACCACGAGAAGGGATTGGAGGCCGCGGCGCGGAATGTTCCGCAGGCCGAATTTGAACATCGTGCGGTTGGCAACCCCAATCACACCCACAGTAACGAGGGCGATGGCGAGGATGCTTCCGAGCACGATGGCGATAACCGTCATCGATAGCCCGAAGAGTTCGTTCACGCGGCCTTCTCGAGTTCTGCGATCAGGCCGTCGCGCATAGTCACGATCCGGTTGCAGCGCGCACCAACGCCAGGATCGTGCGTCACGATCACAAACGTCAGGCCCTGCTCGCGGTTCAACTTCTCCATCAACGACATGATGTCGTCGGCGGTCTTCGAATCGAGGGCGCCGGTCGGTTCATCCGCCCACACGATGTCGGGCTGGTTCACCAAGGCGCGGGCAATCGTCACACGCTGGCGCTGGCCGCCGCTGAGCTGCGACGGGCGGTTGTTCGCCAGGTGGCGCAGGTCGACAGTCTCGAGCGCGTCGAGCGCGGCCGCGCGCGCAGCCTTCGGGCTCACACCCGAGACGATGAGCGGAAGCTCAACATTCTCCACCGAGCTGAGCACGGGGAGCAGGTTGTAGGTCTGAAAAACGAAGCCCATGTTCTTCGCGCGGAAGGTGGTGCGCGTCTTGTCGGAAAGGTCTGCCAGGTTCATCCCGGCAATCTTGATGGTGCCGGCATCGACGACATCGAGGCCGGAGGCGCAGTTCAACAGAGTGGTCTTGCCACAGCCCGAAGGGCCCATGATGGCGACCATTTCGCCCCGGGCCACCTGCAGCGAGACGCCCTTGAGCGCCCGGACCTGCTGATTCCCGGATTCGTACGTCTTCACGACGTTCTCGATTTCGATGATGTGCTCGGAAGCAATCGTGCTGAGGTGGGGTTTGCGTGCCTGGGTAGCGGTCACTTGATTCTCTCCATTTGGTGCGTGGACCGCGGGCCGCGGGGTGCGCGTTCAGCCTCTGCAGGGACTGGTGACGCCTCGTGGCTCGTGACCGGCGATGGAACGGATGACTTCGAACAGGCGGCTGATGCCTTCTTGTTTCCCGACGAACGCGGCGGCGCCCGCCTGGTTGGCCTCAGCCCTCGTTCCGCTGTCGTCGTGCATCGAAAGGATGACGACCTGGGCCTCCGGTACCTGCGAGCGCATTTCACGTGCCGCGCCGATTCCATCGAGCCCCGCCATGCGGACATCCATTACCACCACATCCGGGTGCAGGGCCTCGGCCATGTGGACCGCGGCCGTGCCTTCTTCTGCTTCGCCGACGACATCGAAGTCGGGTTCACCCGCCATACACATGCGGAGGCCCTGGCGCACTCGCGCCTCGTCGTCAACAAGCAGCAGTCGGATCGGTGATTCCATCGAAGCTATCGTCCGATCCGGGCGCGTGAACCGCGTCACTCGCGGGTGGGGATGTGCGGCGAAGTTCGGGTGAACCACATCTCATCCATAAGGCGGAGGAAGGTTCGCCTCCGATGCGGTGATATAGTGAGTACGCGCGCGTTTCGAACCTGAAATCGCGCCAAAGGGCAACCACATGACCATCCGGATCGTTATCGCCGATGACCACGCGGTAGTCCGTCAGGGCCTCAAGATGTTCCTGATGGACGATCCTGATTTTGAGGTCGTCGGCGAGGCGCAGAACGGCGCCGAGGCCCTCAAGCTCGCCCACGAACTCAAGCCCGACGTCATCCTGATGGACCTGCTCATGCCGGTGATGGACGGGATTACCGCCATCGGCCAGGTGCGCAAGGAATGTCCCGATACCGAGGTCATCGCGCTCACTTCCGTGCTCGAAGACGCCTCCGTGGTCGGCGCCGTGAAGGCGGGCGCGATCGGCTATTTGTTGAAGGACACCCAGTCCGACGAGCTGCTCCGCGCCATCAAGGCGGCCGCCAACGGGCAGGTGCAACTTTCGCCCCAGGCCGCCGCGCGACTCGTCCGCGAAGTCCGCGCGCCGGAGAGCCCGGAAACCCTGACCGAACGCGAGACCGACGTCCTTCGGCTGCTCGCCCAGGGCAAGGCGAACAAGGAAATTGCGCTCGCCCTCTTCATCGGCGAGAACACCGTGAAGACGCACGTCTCCAGCATCCTCCTCAAGCTCGGCGTCCAGAGCCGAACGCAGGCCGCACTCTACGCCCGGCAAATCGGGCTCGGCCCCATTGAGTAGCCGGAACCCGGGGATGTAGCCATGCGCAACATGCACCTCGGGCTCGGCCCAAAGCTCAACCTTTCCCTGCTCACCTTCATGCTCGTGCTCATGGCAGCAACCGCTGCGCTCGTGCTCTTCGGGTTCAAGCGGACCCAGGACACCGCCGCCGAAAAGAGCCGCGATGCGCTCGAACAGCAGGGCCTCACCCGCCTCGACGCCTACACCCAGGAACAGGCGTACATCGGCGAACTTCAGCTCTTCCCGGCGACTGAATGGGGCCACCAGGCGGCCCGCTACATGGTGCTCGCCGAATTCGAATCCCCGGGCTCACAGGAGGAGCCGGACCTCGAACGCCACGAAAACGGCGTCTGGTTCGATGACGATCCACGCCGCCTCACCGACGCGGTCGTTCCAGGCGGAGTCCCAGTCGACGAAGCCGTACTGCGCGACCTCCGGGAGTCATCTCCCCTTAGCGGGCTGTTCCCAAGCCTGATGGCCGATTTCGCCGGCAGGCTCACGGACTACAGCTTCCGGCCCATCGCCGTCTACTACATCGGCACGTCGGGAGCGACGCGGTACTACCCGCCACACGGCGAACTCGTCGACCAGCTCGCGAACGTCACCACCGCGGATATCCAGCAGGTCATGGTCAGCATGTCCCGCGAACAGAATCCCGATGGCCGCACCATCTGGTCGACACCCTATGAGGATGAAGCCGGGCGCGGCCTCGTGATCACGGCCTACACCCCGGTCTACGCCGGCACCGAACTTCGCGGTGCCATCGGTGTGGACGTTTCGATGGCCCGGCTCATCGAACAGATC
>CALFYR010000160.1 GCA_937954195.1 uncultured Dehalococcoidia bacterium | reverse complement strand
CTCTGAGGTACCCTATACCCAATGACCCACAACCCACCCCGCCGACCCCCCTGGCAGGAACGCTGGGAAGAAATCAAACCCCTCCCGCTTCGGCCCTACCAGGAGGTCCTCCCCGGCCTCGTCCAGGTCCGCACCAAAGGCTCCAAGGCATACCTCATCCTCGAAGACGACATAACCCTGATCGATACGGGTGCAGTCGGCTCCGGCGAGCGCATCCTCGAAGTCGTCAAAGACCTGGGCCGCTCCCCGGATGACATCAAGAACATCGTCATCACCCACTCCCACATGGACCACGTGGGTGGGCTTCCCGTCATCCAGAAGCACATCCCGGCCAAGACCGGCGTCCACCTCGCCGAAGCCGCTCACGTCGAAAGCCACGATCCTCTCCCCAACCCGTTCATCCACCCGCTGCTGGCCCGCATCTGCGAGCCCTACCTCCTCCGTAACGACCCCGGCGCCGCCCGCGTCGACGTCATGCTCAACGATGGCGACGAATTCCCGGCCTTTGGCGGCATGCGCATCATCCACGCGCCGGGCCACACCGAAGGCAGCATCTCCCTCTTCTTCCCCGAACGAGGGCTCCTCCTCGTGGGCGATGCCCTCCAGTACAAGTTCGGCCGCCTGATGCTCCCTAGCCGCCTCTTCACGCAGGATATGCCCGAAGCCACGGCCTCCATTCGGAAGCTCGCGACCCTCGATTTCGAGACACTTGTCTTCAGCCACTTCCGTCCTATCCTCACCGGCGCGGATAAGAAACTTCGGGAGTTCAGCCGCACCCTCACCACAAAATGAACACCCTCATCGATCTCCTCGAACAGTCCGTCAAGGACAACGCCGATCGCACCGCCGTCACCATGCGCGTCGGCGTACGCACTACCCGCTACACCTACGACACCCTGGAACGAAAGGCGCACGCCTTCGCCCGCTTCGCGGCCTCGCACGGCGTCACCAAAGGCGACCGCGTCGTCATCTGGGCCCCCAACCAGCCCGATTGGGTCGCCGCCATGTTCGGTGCGTTCATCGCTGGCGGTGTGCTCGTCCCGCTCGATGTCCGCTCCTCGCGGGACTTCGTCGAACGCGTCGTTGCCCAGACCGAACCCGTCCTCGCGTTCGCCGGCCGTTCACAGGCCGAGGTTCTCCGCGACCT
>CALFYR010000159.1 GCA_937954195.1 uncultured Dehalococcoidia bacterium | reverse complement strand
CCATCCTTCGAACGCACATGGTGCAAACGAACGAGGTACGGCGTTCGGCGGTGCTTATGCCGGCGTTCGCGGCGGTCGCGGAGGAAGGCGGCGGGCCGCTGGCGCTGTTCGAAATCGGGCCGAGCGCCGGGCTGAACCTGAATTTCGACCGTTACACCTACGACTACGGCGGGCATCGCATCGGCGATGAATCGCCGGTAGTGCTGGAGTCAGACCCACGCGGGAACCCGCCGCGCGCTGCTATCCCGGCGGTCGCCTCCCGAATGGGTGTGGACCTGAACCCGCTCTATCCATCGAACGCGGATGACATGGCGTGGCTTCGCGCGCTGATTTGGCCCGAACACACCGACCGGCTGGCGCTGCTGGACGCGGCAATCGGTGTGGCGCGTGCCCACCCGCCCGAGCTGGTGGCCGGCGACTTCAGGGATGTGCTGCCCGCGAGGATCGCTGATGCGGCGCCGGAGGCGGTCGCAACCGTGTTCGCGACGTTCGTGCTGAACCAGTTTCCGAAGCCGCTACTCGCTGAACTCCGGGCGATGCTGCTCGAGCTTTCGCGCCAACGGCCCGTGTACTTCGTGGTCATGGGGTTCACCGAGTTCATCGAACCGGGGCACCAGTTCCTGGGCGATACCCGGGTGTGGATCCTGCGTCTGCGGGACGGCGCCGGTGAGTACCGCCACCATTCGACCGCGAATCCGCACGGACGGTGGCTCGAATTAGCGGATGGTTCGCCATGGCTCGCATGGGGAGGGAGCAGCTAAAGCGGCCGGCCCGTCAGGAACATAAGCCCCTTGCCGAGCACTTCGCCGACGAAGACCGCGCCCATGGCGATGTAGAGGAGGCCAGTCGCTGATTGCATCGCCTTCAACTGGGTGGTCCGGAATGAGAGTACCCCGAGGACGATGGGGAATATCAGTCCGACGCCGATCCGCAGGTACAGCACCGGGTTCGCCCAGATGCCCACATCCACCGGGTTGGCCGGAGTTGGTGTTTCGTTCACAGGGATAGCGAGGTTGATGACGAGCACGACCACCTGGAAGCCGAGGGCAACCAACAGGATGATTGCCAGGTCGCGCAGAGGCCACGCGGGAAGCGAACCTTCGGTGAGGTACCAGTGGCCCCACACCATTGCTACCGAGACCGCGCCCATGGCGAGCGTGCCACCGATGAGCGCGATGAGCGCGGCGGGGAGGCCCCAGGTTGGAGGTTCGAGGATGAGCGCGAACAGCACGACCGCCAGCACGCCCGCGATTGAGCCGGCGATGCCAAAGAGCCGGCCGATAGGGTCCCACCCCATAAAGACACAGAACATGTAGACCGCGCTGGTGACGATCACGACCATCAGCGCGCGTTTCAGATCGCCGTAGTGGCCGGGGTCGATGGAATAGCCGTCGATATCAGTGCCGAGGTTGATGCTCCCGGCGGTCCAGTAGGCCAGCCCGGCCGTCACCGCGACACAAAGCTGCATCGTCATGACAAAGCCGCGGGTCACGCCGCCGCGGAGATCGCTGGCGAGGGTGATCCAGAGGCTACCAATGGCAAGTTCCGCGAGGATGAGAAGGAGGGTGTACGGGAGCGCTTCAGCGTTCACCGTTCGAGTGTAGGGGGGTGCGAGCTATGGGTCAGGCGGGGGTGGACCATGGTCCACCCCCAACCCGCGCGTTTAGTTCACCTGCTTCGCCTTGTCGGCCCAGTAGGGCTTGCGGAGCTCGGTCTTGAGGATTTTGCCGGGGCCGCTCTTGGGGAGCGGCGTGTCCTG
>CALFYR010000158.1 GCA_937954195.1 uncultured Dehalococcoidia bacterium | reverse complement strand
CCGCCGTGCACGCGCACCAGCTGCTCCACGATGGCGAGGCCCAGCCCGGCCCCGCCAGTGGCACGAGTCCTCGAAGGGTCGGCCCGGTAGAAGCGCTCGAAAATGTAGGGCAGGTGCTCCTCGGGGATGCCCGGGCCCGAATCGGTCACGGTCAGCGTCACCCGGTCGTCGATGTTCGCAACCTGCACCCGGATTCGCCCACCAGCCGGTGTGTGCGTGATCGCGTTCTCCAGCAGGTTGCGAACCACCTGCGCCATCCGGCCAGGGTCGGCCTCCACTTCCGCCGGCGTCGCCGCTTCGCAGGTGATCGTCACGCCACGGGCCGCTGCCCGGGGCTGCATCATCGCCACGGCCGAAGCCACAACCGCCCCGAACCGCACGGGCTCGCGATGGAGCACCTGGCGCCCCGCATCGGCCAGCGAGATCTGCTCCAGGTCGGCGACCAGGCGCACGAGCAGCTCTGCCTCGTCACGGAGCGACGAGATCGTTTCAGCGTCCGGGCTCACCACGCCATCCGCGATGGCTTCGAGATACCCGGTCAGGTTGTTGAGCGGCGACCGCAGTTCGTGGGCAACATCGGAGGTCATCTGCTTGCGCAGGTTCTCCTTGCGCTCGATCGCCTCGGCCATGCCATTGAAGGCGCGCGCCAGGGACGCGATTTCGTCCGAACCTTCGAACGGCACCCGCCGTGCGTAGTTCCCCGTCTCCAGGTCGTTCGCGGCACTTTCGAGCCGGCGGACCGGTTCGACCACGCGACGCGAGAGCCAGAAGGCGACGACGCCGGCGACAAGAGCGACGCCAATCGCCGCGATCGTCACCTGGCGATTGATGGCCGCGATCGCTTTCCGTTGATCGGCTTCAAATGCGGCGACGAAACCGCGGTCCGCCTGCAGCGAGTACACGTCGCCTTCGGCATTGGCGAACCGGATCGGGTAGCCGTCTTCGCTCAGCTCGATTTGCGAGCGAAAGACCGGAAAGTCGTCTTCCTGGGTATCGTTCGGGTCCTTGAGACCGCCGCCCGCCCGCTGCACCTGCTGGATCTCGAAGCCGAGCCGGTTATCGCCCAGCCGCGCGTCGGTGGTGTACTGCGTCGCGATCGCCACCGATGCGAGCGCCAGCAACGGGATAACCACCATCGCCGCAAAGAGACGCCAGCGGAGGCTCCGGCTACGGCGCCACCCTGTGCTCCGCGAATCGGTAGCCAACTCCGTAGACCGTTTCGATGAACGCCGGACGTTCAGCATCCTGTTCGATCTTCTTTCGAAGGTTTCGGATATGGGCGTCAATAGTACGTTCCAATCCTTCGTAGTTGTATCCAAACGCTTTCTCTAGTAGCTCGAGCCGTGTGAACGCCTTTCCCGGTTCTTTCGCCAGGGTGAGAAGGATCTGGAATTCCTTGCGCGTCACATGGGCGTCGCGGTTATCGACCCGTACCTCGTGCCGGCGCCCATCGATGCACAGGCGCCCGAACGTGAGTTCGCACTCCTCTGCGGCTTCGCTGGCGCCTTTGCGCCGAAGGACGGCGCGCACCCGGGCCACCAGCTCACGCGGCCGGAACGGCTTGGTCACGTAGTCATCCGCGCCCATATCGAGTGCGCGCAGCGTGTCCACCTCGTCGGCTCGTGCGGTCACCAGGATAATGCCGACATCCGATTCCTCGCGGAGCAGGCGGCACACTTCGAGCCCATCCATTTCGGGCATCATCACATCGAGCAGGACAAGGCCGGGTTCGTGGCGGCGGGCAAGCTCCAGCCCTTCCCGCCCATTTCGGGCCACCGTCACGGGGTAGCCATCTCGGTCCAGGTACAGGCGGATGAGCTCGGCAGTCTTCGTGTCGTCTTCGACAATCAGGACAGCTGGCTTCATGGCCACCCCGGCGCAAGTACTTCGCGGTATACTACCGGTTGCAAGGTTTCTTGAGCCTGCTTCCCCGAAGTTCGAAGGCCGAGGAAGCAGGCGAGGGAACCACCGGCACGACGACCGGTTCCGCGCACTTTACCCACGCACCTGCGAAGAACTGATGAAGATCTGAGGCGAAACGCCGCTTCGCGCTCGCGAGCGAGGTAAAGGAAATGTCTACGGGGCCTGCTTCCCAATGGGCAGGAAGATGCGAGCCAGCGTCCCGCTCCCCGGCTTCGATTGCAGCCCGACGAATCCCCCGTGCTCCCGAACGATTCCAACCGCCGCGGGCAACCCCAGGCCGCTTCCAGCGAACCCTGTCGTGAAGAACGGCTCGAATGAGCGCTCCAGTCGTGTCCGTTCCATCCCTGAGCCACGGTCCTCGATTTCGATGGCGAGCCACTCGCCCGCATCGGGCTCCGCCGCACTGAAGACCATCTCGCCTCCGGGCTCCCAGTCGACGAGGCGGGTCCGGATTTCGACGGTCGGGCTTTCCGAGTTGAACGCGTTCTCGAGAAGGTTGACCACCGCGCGTCGCAGGCCGTCGGCGTTTGCCGAGATGTGCGGCAGTGCCGCGCCGAGATTAATGGCAAGCCGTTCGCGTTGCTCCGCCGGAATGTCCGCGAGCGCCGAGCGGACGCAATCGTTGATCGCCACGTTCGGACTTAGCAGGTAGCTGGGAGAAGCGAAACTGCGCAGGTCTCCCACCAGGGCAGCGGCCGATTCCGCCGCGTGGCCGATGTCGTCCAGGCTTGCCTGCAGCTCCGGCGTGGTTTCCTGCGTCCGCGATGCAACCCACGTATTCCCAATGATGCTGGTTAGCAGGTTGTTCAGCTTGTGCGAGATGCCACCGGCCAGCACCGCGAGGCTTTCCTGCTGACGCGCCCGCGCGGCTGCCGCCTCCAGCTTGCGCCGTTCCGTGATATCGAAGAACGACGCGACGCAGCCGGTCACCTCGCCGTTCGGGCCGTGGAAAAGCGGCTCGCAGTTCACCAGCAGCCACGCATCCTCGCCGTTCGGCCGGTGGATTCCCATCACGACGTTCGAAACAGGCTGACCGGTCCGCAGTGCCACGGTGGCCGGGTGCTCGTCGCCGGGGAACAGCGTCCCGTCTTCCCGTATCGCCCTCCACCGCGGACCGGTTGGCTGCCGCCCAAGCAGCTGGTCGAGCGAAAGCCCCAACACGCGCTCGGCCGCAGCGTTCGCGAGGACGATTGCGCCACTCGCGTCGTGCAAGACAACCCCCTCGCCGAGCGCTCCCATCAGCGTTCGGAGCTGCGCTTCGCTTTCGCGGAGCACCGTCTCGGCCCGTCGCCGCTCCGTGATGTCTGTATAGAAGAAGATCCGCCCAAGTGCCTCCCCATCGGACCCGATGAGCGGACGCGAACGGACCTCGAAGTACCGGCCATCGCGCAGGCGAAAATCAGAGGTCAGGTCTTCTGTCGGGTTTTCCCGCCAACGTTCGTTGAAGTTCGCTGCCCGGACAGGATCGGCGCTGATCGCCTGGAGTTGCGCCCGGCGTTCGTCCTGGGGCAGGGCAGCCCATTCGCGAGGCAGTCCAGAGAACTCGAAGAACGAATCGCTCGCCCTGATGAATGAGCCGTCGCTCGCCAGCACCAGCGTGGCGTGCGGTGCGTGCTCGAACTGCGCGCTGAGCAGCGCATTCGCTTCTTCCAGCGCACGCAACGCTCGCCGCCGCTTCGTCACATCGCGGTAAACAAAGAGCCGTCCGAGCCGTTCGCCCGAAGCGGTCACCAGCGGCATCGTCCGGATTTCCATCCATCCGCCCGTCTTCAGTTCGAAGGTCTCCTCGAACTGCCCGGCAGGGTTGGCCATCCAGCGTGAGTTGAACGCGCGGGATTGGGCTTCATCGGCTGCCAACTCGGTCAGGGCGCGTTCGCGTTCTTCGAACGAAAGGTCCAGCCATGGCGCGCCGTTGTGCGTCAGCTCGTGGAAGTGCCGGCTGGCGCGGAGGACACGCCCATCGTCCGCAAGCACCACCATGCCATCCTGGGAGAGGCTGAACTGGGCCTCAAGCAACGTATCGGCCGATTCCAGCGCCCGTTGACCCGACAGCCGCGCGGAGATATCCCGGAACACCCACACACGGCCGACGTGCGTCCCATCCACGAGGAAAAACGGCGCCGAAACCATCTCCAGGGTCCGGCCGTCTTCAAACCTGACCATTTCGTTGATTTCCGCGTTGCCATCGGCGGAAATGCCATCGAACATCCGCTGAAAACCCTTCGGGTCGGCAAGACGCGGCAGCGCAATCGCCATCCGCTCGGGCTCGGGAAGCTGCATCTGCTCGCGGGTCAATCCCCACAGGTCCAGGAATTGCTGGTTGAATCGGCGGGCGGTTCCGTCCTGACCGACCATGATCATCGCATCGCGGGAGAGTTCGAACTGCGCTTCAAGCAGCGCATCGCGGTGGGCAAGTTCGGCCCTTGCTTCCATGGCCGCCGTCACATCGCTGTAGTACCAGATGCGCCCGATGCGCTCGCCGCCCGGCGCCGTGAGCGGGTGACTGTGCATCTCAAGCGTCCGCCCGTCTACCAGCTCGATGAAGTCGTGCAGTGCGAGGTCCTTGTTCCCCCGAAGTGCCTCTATTTCGCGCGTGAACTGCCCGGGGTCCTTGAGGAGATGGATGGCGGCGGAACGCCGTTTCTCCATCGGGAGTAGCGCGAAGTCACGTTCAAGATGCCACGTCCGCAGGAACACATCGTTCACGTGCACCACGTTCCCATCGTCGTCCACCACGATGATGCCGTCCGGTGCGCCCGCGATCACCGCGCTCAACATGGCATTCGCCCGGAGAAGCACACCGCGGGCCGGTTCGGGACTCGCAAGTGGGGTTACGCCCAACCAGGAGCGGCGTTGGCCGTCCTCCGTGAACAACACCGACCAGATGCGGGCTTCGAAGACGGTCCCGTCGTTCCGCACCATCCGGATCTGAAAGTCCGATCTGCCTGACGATGCGCGGGTGTGGATGGACTCGTGGAACCGCTGGTCGCTCGCGTCGCAAAGTCCCCACGCGGGGCCGTTGCGGAGCTCCTCAAGCGAGTAACCGAAAAGTTCGAGTGCTTGCTGATTGGCGTCGAGGATCCTGCCCGCGCCATCGCCAAGCATGAGCGCTTCGGGGGTGTTCTCGATCAGCTGGCGGTAACGGGCGAGGTCGGGAGCATGGGGGGACGATGCGAGCACGGGAGGCACTTCGTTAGATTGTTCTGCTCGAACTAAATTTACGCATGTGGCATATCGCGGCCGAATCAGGGAAATCCCCGATCCGGGGCGTGCCTAATCCCTGCCCTTAAGGGAACGCCGCAGGTCTTCACGGTGGTCCGGATGGGCCACGTTGATCAGTTCCCGGGCTCGCTCAAGGTCGTTCTTCCCGTACAGGCTTGCGATGCCGAACTCCGTCACCACGTAATCCATGAACTGGCGCGGGACCGTGATGATTGTCCCCGGGGGATGTTCTGGCACGATGCGGCTGACCGCGCCGCCTTTCGCCGTCGCGGGCACCATGGTGATGCTGCGGCCACCCTTCGAGTAGTTCGCGCCGATCACGAACTCAATTTGGCCGCCGGGGCCGCTCCACATCTCCGGGCCGATGGATTCCGCGGCCACCTGGCCGGTCAGGTCGATGGTGAGACCGTTGTTGATGGCCACCATGTTATCGTGGGCGGCGATCACCTGGATGTCGTTGGTGTAGTGCACCTCGTGGAGTTCGTACACCGGGTTTTCGTGGATGAACTCCAGTTCCTCGGGGGTCGTCGCGCTCAGGGCGGTGGCGACGTACTTGCCCGGGTTCACGGTCTTGCGGGCGCCGGTGATCACTCCCTTATAGACGAGGTCGTTCATGCCGGGTGTGCTGACCTCGCTGTGGACGCCAAGGTCCACGAACCCATCGAACGCGCCGGCGTTCGCAAGGGGGATGGTCGATAGCCCCGTACCGATCTGGATGGTGTCGCCGTGGCGGATAAGCTCGTGGACGTAGCCGGCCATGGCCGGCTGGAACGGGTTGGTCTCCCTTGCCCGGAGTGGCGCTGCGGCGCCGTTCGTGGGCACGAAGGCAGCAATCTCGCTTACGTGGATGCGGTTCGTGCCACCGGTATGCGGGTAGCCGTCGTAGACCTCCGCAAGCACGGTACGCGCGCGCTTGGCGTAGGTCAGCTTGTTCCAAAG
>CALFYR010000157.1 GCA_937954195.1 uncultured Dehalococcoidia bacterium | reverse complement strand
AGGGCTGATCCGGCACCGGCCCATAGTGAGAGTTCGCGCAGGTCGCGGCCGAACTGGACGGCTTCGAGTTCGGCCCAGGGTGGGACGTGCTGGTGGGCGAGGCCGGGGGGCGCCTTAAGCACACCGGCAGCCGCTGTTCGAAGGAGGTCGATGCAGGTATCCCAGGGTGGGCTGAAGGCGGCCGGATCGAACCGGCGGCCGGAAGGTCCACGGCGGGCGGGGTCGATGATGGCGGCAAGGGATTCCAGGCGGAGTGGGGGTTTCGCGGCGTCGCCACGGGCGATGTGGGCCGTGGGTGCGTTGGCGGCTGCGAGCATGGCGGTTGCGGGATCTGATTCGACGCCGATGGCGGTGGGCACGATTGCGCCGACGGGTCCAAGATCTCCGGCGATTCCGCAGGTGAGGTCTGCGATGGGGAGATGGAGGGACGCGAGGCGTTCTGCCCGGCGGTGGGCGACAGCCGGGTGCGTCGTCATCTCCAGGCCCTCGGCGGTGAGGAGCATGCTGAAGTCGGGGCCGAAGCGGGCGCGGGCCCGGGCGCGGAGGGTCAGTTGTTCGGCGAGGGCGGAAGCTTCGGCCGGGGGGAACGACCTGCGGAGGGCCGTGGCGAGGCGGTTGGGTTCGAGGTCGCGGATGGAGGATTCGGCGGCGGCAAGGGCTTCGCGGCCTCTCGGCGAGACCAGGTAGCGAGCGCGGTCGATCTCCACGGGGTGAGGGTGGCGGGCGCGGCGTAACCGCGCAACGTGCGAAACTCGAGGCATGGCGAACGTCATCTGCCTCGACTTCGACGACACGATCGTGCTGGAGAACACGACGCGGCAGATCCATGCGCGATTTGCGGCGGAGGGCTGGGAGGAGGCGGAGCGTCGGCGGGCACGAGGTGAGCTGACCGTGGAGCAGGCGAACGCGGCCGCGTTCGCGACGATTGAGGCGGAGGAGGGCGAGATGCGGGAGTACGCCGTCTCGGTGGCGCGGCCTCGCGCGGGGTTCCTGGAACTGTTGGACTGGGCGCACTGGAACGACTGGATGCCGGTGGTCGTGAGCAATGGCTACGACTTTTATGTCGACGCAATTCTCGCGAGCCTGGGTGTCGACCGAGTACCCCAGCACGCGGGCCGGACGATGCGGGACTACCGGTGGCGCGTGCGGTACTACAGCCCGCGGGGGATCGAGATAGAGGACGGGTTCAAGCTTTCGTACGCCGCGGCGTTCCGTTCGGCGGGGGACTTCGTGGCGTATGTGGGGGACGGGGCGAGCGACGTGGCGGCGGCAAAGCTCGCGCCGGCGGTGTTCGCGCGGAGTACGCTGCTGGAGGAGCTGACTGGACGGCACGCGCGCCTGCGGCCGTTCGAGACGTTCCACGACGTCATCACGACACTTGAACAGGAGGCGCCGGAATGGCTCGCATCCTTCTCCTCTACGACAGCCGGGGCGGACTGACCGAAAAGTTGGCCGACGCCGTGGAGGAAGGTATCCGCGTGGCGGGGGCTGAGTGCGTACGGAGGCGAGTGGAAGACGCGGCGCCCGAAGAGATGCTGGACTGCGACGGGATGATAGTTGGTTCGCCCAATTGGAGCGGCATCACCGGGAAATTGAAGGAGTGGTTCGATTATTCCGGGGACCTGTGGGAGACGGGCGAGCTGGCGGGGAAGGTCGGTGGGGCGTTCACGGCGGGCTATTCGCGGTCCGGTGGGATTGAGGCGACGCTGCTGCAGGTGATCCACCTGTTGTTCGCGCATGGGATGGTGGTGGTGGGTTTGCCGTGGAGCGAGACGATGCAGCGTTCGGGTTCGTACTACGGAGCCACAGCACACGGGAGCGTGACCGACGAAGACCGGGCACAGGCGAAGCTGCTGGGAGAGCGAGTAGCGCTGACGGCGGCTCAGCTATTTGGCTAGCGCTGCTCGGCGGGCGACCTCATCGCGGTAGCGCTGGAGGATGTATGGCCAGCCCTGCGGCGAGGCGAGTCCTTCGCGGTAGGCGGCTGCGCCTTCGCCGTGGCGTTCGAAGCCGCGGTGAGCGAATTCGAGGCGGGTGAGGTGTTCGCCGGCGGGAAAGAGGCGTACCTCGACTTCGCTGGCGTGGCGCGGGTCGGGGGCGGGGACACGGTCCGGGCCGATGTTCCAGGTGAACTGGAGGCGGGTGTAGGGCTCGAAGGCCGTGAGGTGGCCCCATTCGAGGCGAAGGTTGTTGGGGCCGATTTCGTAGCAATTGCCGCCGGCGCGCGGTTCGATGCCGATGGAGACGAGGGATTCCCCGGACCAGGTGTATTCGCGGGGCCACCACGCGGTGAGGGCGGTGAAGGTTTCGAAGGCGGCTGCGATAGGCAGCGGGACTTCGAGGGTGAGCGTGATCGGCTGGATGGCGGGAGTTTCGGTGGCCATGGTTCGAGTGTAGCGGGTGGTGTCACGCGCGCTTGAGCTTGCCGGTGCTGGCTTTGGGCGGTTCGTACGTCTGGACGAACCAGGAGTCGGAGACGAGGTCGTGGTAGACGGTGAGGCGGCGACCACCTTCGATTTCGATGGCGAAGTAGAAGCGGGCGATTTCATCGCGCCACCATTCGTCGTCGATGCGCCAGGCATCGAGGAGAGCGGTGACCTTGCGATAGCGGCCCTGCCAGACGATGGCGGCGGGGGAGCCATCTTTCGCGGGTTCGACGGCGGCGGGCCGCGGTTGATTCAGGAGCCGAAGGCCACCAGCGCCTGCTGCCGCTCGGGGATCCTGGACCATGGTTGCACCTCCACTACGCGGAAGACCTGGGGGCCACCCGTCCGCGCATTGAGCTGGGCGATGGACTGTTCGAGTTCGCGCTGGCGGCGGTGGCCAACCTGC
>CALFYR010000156.1 GCA_937954195.1 uncultured Dehalococcoidia bacterium | reverse complement strand
CGGGCCGTCAAATGCGCGAGGCCCTCTCCAACTGCCGCGCCGCAGGCGTCCCCTGCCGCACCATCCCCGGCATCGGGGAACTCCTCGAAAGCAAAGTCCTCAGCGCGCAGATCCGTCATTTCTCCGTCAATGACTTACTCGGCCGCCAGCCCATCCTCCTCGATGAAAAGAAACTCCAGTCCGAAATCGCCGGCCGCTCCGTCCTCGTCACCGGTGCCGGCGGCTCCATCGGCTCTGAACTCTGCCGCCAGTTGGCCCGCTTCGAGCCCCGCCGCCTCGTCGCCTTCGACCAGGCCGAAAGCGAACTCTTCCGCATCGACCTCGAACTCCGCGAACGCTATCCCCGCCTCTCCCTGTTCCCCGAATTAGGCGATATCCGCGATTTCCATCACGTCCTCGATGTGCTCCGCCGCCACTCCATCGATTCCGTCTATCATGCCGCCGCCTATAAACATGTCCCCTTGCTCGAAACCCACGTCGTCGAGGCCGTGCGCAACAACGTCATCGGCACCTGGAATCTCCTCCACGCCGCGCGCCACGCCGGCGTTTCCAGCTTCCTCATGATCTCCACCGACAAAGCCGTCAACCCCTCCAGCGTCATGGGCGCCACCAAGCGCATCTGCGAAATGATCGTCTCCGCCATCCCCCCATCCCATTCCCAATGGCGCACCAAAACCATGGCCGTCCGCTTCGGCAACGTGCTCGGCAGCAATGGCAGCGTCGTCCCCATCTTCCAATCCCAAATCGCCGCCGGCGGCCCCATCAAAGTCACCCACCCCGAAATGCGCCGCTACTTCATGACCATCCCCGAAGCCGTCATGCTCGTCCTCCAGGCCGCCACCATGGCCAACGGCTGTGAGATCTTCGTCCTCGATATGGGCGAGCCCGTCCGCATCATCGACCTCGCCACCAACATGCTCCGCCTCGCCGGCCTCAATCCCGGAGAGGATATCGAAATCCAGTTCACAGGCCTCCGCCCCGGCGAAAAACTCTTCGAGGAGCTCAACCTCACCGGAGAGAGAATCCTCCCCACCTTCCATCCCAAAATCAAGGTATTCCAAACCCCTCGCTCCGCCTGGGAGTCACTCCACGCCGCCGTGCAATCCCTGGAACTCCTCGCCTCCCAGCGCATGCCCGGCCCCCTCCTCACCAGAATCGCCGAACTCGTCCCCGAGTTCAAACCTGCCTTTCACCCCGAAATAACAGAACAACCGGCGGACCGGGCTGCCATGCCCGACCCGCCGGCGTCCATCGAGGAAGTTGCTTGCGCTACCGTGCCACCCAACTCCCCTTTGCTTGATAGCCCCCGGTCAGCCCTCCCTTGTCCACCGCTCGCAAGTAGATTGTCTTCTGCCCGCGGAAACTGCTCTTGAAGACAATCGTGGTGGTCAGGTTGAGAGCCGGACCGACGCCGCTCGACGATACCTGGCTCAGCGAAACCGAGCATTGGCTGTTTTGCAGCACCGCCGAACTGCCCATCGTACCCGCGCTCCACGACGATCCATTGTCGTTTGCCAGGTACACTGTCCTTGCTCCAGGATCGAGATACATCCAGCACCCGCCCGATCCCTGCAACGTCGAATTGATCAGCATGTTCACGCCCGCAATATCGGTGTGTCCGTTGCCGTCGTAGATCAAAGCCGACAGCGCCGCGGTGCTCCCGTTGCCGCTTTGCGGTGTCAACCCCGCCAGCTCCGGCGCCAGCGGTCCGCTACTCGTCACCGTAAGCGTCTGGAACGACCATGTGCCCGATGACACCGTGCTGCTTCCGTTTTTGGCAACCACGCGCCAGTAGTACGTTGTGTTCGAAGTCAGCGTCCCTGGACTGTAGGTTGTGTTCGCCACATTGCCCACTAACCCCGGATTCGACGATGTACCCAGGTACACATCGTAAGACGTCGCCCCCGTCACCGCCGACCACGAAAGGCCCGGTGTCAGCGATACCCCTGTTGCTCCACTCGCCGGCGAAGGATTCCCGGGTGTCCCCGAAAGCAGAGCCGGCGTCCGGAACGACCACAGCCCCGATGATGTCGACCCGGCCCCGTTCTTCGCCACTACCTTCCAGTAGTACGTCGTATCGCCCGCCAGCGTCCCCGCGTTGTAGGTCGTGCCCGCGGTCGAGCCCACCAACCCCGGCGATACCGTCGTCCCCAGATACACATCGTATCCGGTCGCGTTGGAGCTCGCCGCCCACGAAAGCGTGGGATTCACCGTCGTCAGCGTCGCCCCGTTCCCCGGCGTCGGGCTCACCGGCGCAGCCGGCAGCGGAGCCTCCGTCGTGAACGACCACACCGCCGACGTCGCCGTCCCACCGGTGTTCGTCGCCTCCACGCGCCAGTAATACCGCGTCCCGTCCAACAGCCGTGCCGGTGCATACGAAGTCCCCGTCACAGTTGCCACAAGACCAGGAGTGCTGGCCGTACCCAAATACACCTTGTACGATGTCGCCCCCGTCGATGCCGTCCATAGCAACGTCGGCAGCGCCGTCGTCGTCGACCCGTTGCCCGGGCTCAGAGTCGCCGGCGCGCTCGGCGCAGCCACCGCTCCGCCTCCGCCAAGCTCATTCAACTTCGTTCCCAGTTGGTCGCGCACCGATTCCAGCAGGTTCGAGTCCTTTGTCCAGCTCTGCCAGTTCGGGCCGACGCTCCGCGATAGCTGCAGCGCCCAATCGCCCAATCCCTTGCTCTTCAGCAGCGTGATGTAGTCGTAATCATCGGCGCCGTCGCGCAGCCATTTCATCCGCATCGAGGCCACCACACCTTGTACCCCGACTTGCGTTCCCGGATACACCAGCATCCCCTCGCCCGGATAGTTGTTCGTGCTGAACTGCCC
>CALFYR010000155.1 GCA_937954195.1 uncultured Dehalococcoidia bacterium | reverse complement strand
GCGCGCTGGCGTGCTTCCTGATGCACCGCAGCGCCAGCGTGGCGCTGACCCGGACCGCAAGTGCTGATCCGGCCATAGCGCGCGCTGCAAACGAGCGCATTCCGGCCCGGGCAGCCGCTGCGACGCTGGTCGTTGCTGCTGCCATCGTCCTGGGAGCGCAGGCGCTTGGCGAACAGGGCGCCACGCGTCCGATCGGCGATTCGCTTGCGGGCCTCTACGGGATCGTCCTCGCGGTTGCCGGGTTCCTCATGCCGGCGGCGTACCTGGTAGCGCCTCTCGCGGCGCGGCCGGCGGCGGAGGGCGCGTCCGCGATGGCCGATATCGCCTACGACGCACCGCCCGAAACCAGGCCGGCGGCGGCATCCGCTCTCGCCAGCCTCTCTGCGTCAGCAGCCGCTGGACGAGGCTACGCCGCACTGGGCGCCTTCCTATCGGTCGTTGTGGCGGTGCTCGCGCTCCTGCAGGTGGCTCGACTCGAACTCGGAGCAGCCGCCGCCGAAGATTCAGACCGCTACGCGGAGCTTGCCCAGGACCTCGGTGTCGCTCCTCCTGGGTCTGATATTCGCGCGGCGGCGGCCGTCGCTATCGACCAGTACCGCCAGCTCCTGGTGGATGCGGCTACCGCCATCGGGGACGAGGAAGCCTTCGGCCAACACGCCATCGACCGGCTCATCGCGGCAGACCGAGATGAGACTGCCGGCCACATTGGCCGCCTCCTCGACGACGGGGACGTCCAGTTTAACGACATCCGCGACGTGGAGGCCAGCCCGTTCCCGCTGCCGCGTGTCCTGCCCCTCAACCTGGGCCGGGCCGAGGTACTCGCGGGCGCACTGGCTGGCGCCGCCGTGGCGATCCTGCTCCTTGGCCGCCTCGCGGCCGCGATCGTCCGGGCCTCCCACCATGTCCGCGATGAAGTCCGGAGGCAGTTCGTCGAAACCCCTGGCGTCCGGTCCGGCGAGGTGCGCGCGGACTATGCCCGCGCGGGCGACGCGGGCACGAGAGCGGCGGTGCGGGCCGCCGTCCTTCCAATCGTTGGGGTCATCCTCCTACCGGCGATCCTGGGCATCGGTCTGAGCTACGCGTTCGGCCGGGATGGGAACGAGGGCTGGCTCGCGCTGGCCGCGCTCGCTCCCGGGATGGCGCTCGTTTCAGCCGTCCTCGCGCTCTGGCTTCCGGGCCACAGGGCGAGTGCCACAGCGCAACATGTCGAACGGCAGGCGGTCGCCGAGTCCACGCCTTTCGGCGTCGTTACCACAGAAGTCACGGTTGCGGATGTACACCGTGAGCCGGCGTCCGCCGGGTTCGAGGCCGCGGCGGCGGCGGCGCTGCCGGCTTTCGCGCGGCTCGCGGCGGCGATCGCGCTCGTCATCGCGCCACTGAGCATCGGCTAGTCGAATGTGACCTCGGCCACAAAAGGCTTGTCGCGCGACCCGGCGGGGCCCTAAGCTCGTCGGCAACATGTTCCTCGTAGCCACTTCCGCCGCCGCCACGAAGAACGCCATCATGCTTGATTGCGTTCATCTTGGTATTGGTCACGCGAAATGGGTCTCGAGGACGTAACACCACAGCCGCCGCTGGTACACACACCGAGACCCACCCGACGAGGTGGGTTTTTCGTATTGGCGGCAGCAGGAGGCAGGCCATGAAATCGCCGTATGAAGGGGACCGGATCAGATTGAGAGCCCGCGAAAGCACGGACCTTGAGCTGATGTACCGGTGGATTAACGACTGGGAGACAGTCCAGTACATCGCTTCGCGGTACCCCCGGAGCCGCAAGGACGAGCAGGACTGGCTCGAGAAGGGCGACCCAGTGTACGGCGAAGCCGCCTTCATCGCCGAAACGTTGGAAGGCGACCGGCCCATCGGCTGGCTTGGCCTGCACTACGGCTCGCCCGAGGACCGGTGCGTGGGCCTCGGAATCAGCATTGGCGAAGCGGAATTCCGCGATGGCGGCTACGGAACCGACATCATGCGGACTGTCTGCCGCGTCGCCTTCGACGTCATGAACCTGAACCGCATTGAATTGACCGTCTACGACTGGAATCCGCGCGCGATCCGGGTGTACGAGAAGGTGGGTTTCCAGCATGAAGGGATCCTGCGCGACGGGATGTTTCGCGCCGGGAAGTGGCACAACCTGGTCCTGATGGGCCTCCTGAGAGGAGAGCTGAAGTGAGCTACAACCCCTGGCAAGGCCAACTGATCCGCCTCCGCGTGCGAGAGCCGGAAGACGAGCCGCTGCTCCATCGCTGGTTCAACGACGTGGAGGTGACGCAACATCTTTCGGTTCGATACCCGGTGTCACACCGAAGCGAACGGGCGTTCATCGAGCGCATGTCCAGCCCGAGCTTCGCCACATCGGAGTTTGCGGTCGAAACGCTGGCCGATGGCCGCCTCATCGGCGGGGCGGGGCTGTTCGATACCAACCCCGAGAACCGCAGCGCCATGCTCGGTATTGCCATCGGCGACAAGAACTACTGGAACGGTGGCTACGGCACGGACACGATGCGCGCGTTGTGCCGCTTCGGCTTCGACATGATGAACCTGCATCGCATTCAGCTTGATGTGTACGACGGCAACGACCGGGCGCGCCACGTGTACGAGAAGATCGGCTTCCGCGTCGATGCGGTGCGGCGGCAGGCGGTCTACAAGTTCGGCCGCTACGTCGATGTGTATGTCATGGGGTTACTGGAGGGCGAACTCATCGGAGGCTGATTGCTCGCTATCGCGTTACCCGGGCGACTGCGAAGATTCGCTCCATCCCTCGCAGGCAGGCATCCCGTGTCTATCGACATCGTTGGCTGGGTGGCGCTGGTGCTCACCCAGGTGTTCTGGATCCCGAATATCACGCGGATCGTGAGGACGAGGGACGTCGATGGCTACTCGCTTGTGGCGTGGGTCATCATGGTGGCCGGGCTTAGCTGCTGGCTGGTGTACTTCGCGGCCCAGGGCGATGTGGTCGGCGTGGTAGCGAACATCTGCGGCGTCGCGGGTTCGGGGCTCACGACGCTCTTCATTTGGATGTGGAAGCGCCCGGCGCGGGCGGAGGTTGTTTTAGCCGGTTCGTTAACGGTGGATCAGGGATAACCCCAATAACAGGCTCTGTTATGCCAACTGAGCGGTAAATTTGTGACGGAAAGCGCAATTAGGGGTTGACACCCTCCATGCCAGATTGGTAGCTTCCGCCAAGTGGATGGCTTTGGCCGTTCACAGCGCTCGGTTAACAGTGCAACACCTGCCTAGTGCGTCCGTTGGGGCGCAACGGGGGAACCAGTTTCGGGGCGAATTTGGCTACCGCTCCCCGCTTGAGTAGCCAATAGGGCGCCTTCCGCCCGAGCCCGTCAGCTAACCTCGTCGGCAGTCTGGAAGGCCTGGCGAACAGGTAGTTCGCTTCGAGGTCTTTTTTTCTGTCCTCGAATCCCAGGTTTTTGATCGAAATCAGGAGGGATTGTCCATGCCGGCTTTGCAAGAAGCCCCGCCCAAGTCGTGCCCGAAGTGCCGCGGGTCGATGATTGTTGAACGTGACTGGCACGGCACCTATGGC